>JAFOMO010000079.1 GCA_017418905.1 Clostridia bacterium
CCTGCATGAACGTAAGCTACGCAGGGACCGTCATACTTAACAAAACGTCTGATCTTGATATTCTCGCCGATAGTTTGGATCTTCTCCTGGAGAAGATCAGCAACAAGAGCATCTGTACCTGCTGCCTTGCACTGAGCAAGAGCGTCAACGTCTGCCGGATTCTCTGCCATAACTGTATCTGCAAGTGTCTTTACAAATGCCTGGAAATCTGCGTTCTTTGCAACGAAGTCTGTTTCTGCGTTTACCTCGATAACAACGCCTGCATTGCCTGCTGCGTTTGTTACTGCATAAGCTACGCCCTCAGCAGCAATTCTGCTTGCCTTTTTAGCAGCCTTTGCAAGACCCTGCTCTCTCAATATATCAATAGCTGCGTCCATATCGCCGTTAGCCTCTGTAAGAGCCTTTTTACAGTCCATCATACCGCAGCCTGTTCTCTCTCTGAGTACCTTTACATCTTTAGCTGTAAATGCCATTGTATTCAACCTCCGATTTTTATTATTTATATCAATAAAATATTTATTGGATTTTAAAGTTTGCACCTCCAAGCATAGCCCAAAGGTGCAAACAAGACTGTTTTACCGATCGGTAAATTATTCTTCTTCGTTGTCAGTTTCGTCTGCTGCTTCTTCAGCCTGCTCTGCCGCAGCACCCATACGTCCCTCGTGACCTTCGATAATTGCATTTGCAATTGCGCCTGCAATGAGCTTTACTGCTCTGATAGCGTCATCGTTGCCGGGGATAACATAGTCGATCTCATCAGGATCACAGTTTGTATCTACGATAGCAACTATCGGAATACCAAGCTTCTTAGCCTCTGCAACTGCGATTCTCTCCTTACGGGGATCTACGATAAAGAGTGCGCCGGGGATCTCTTCCATGTTCTCGATACCGCCCATGAACTTCTCGAGCTTCTCGATCTCGTGCTTGAGGTTGATAACCTCTTTCTTCGGAAGAAGATCGAATGTGCCGTCTGCCTCCATTGCACGGAGCTGCTTGAGTCTTGCGATCCTTCTCTTGATCGTTGTGAAGTTTGTGAGCATACCGCCGAGCCAACGAGCGTTTACAAAGTATGCGCCTGCACGCTCTGCCTCTTCTTTAACAGACTCCTGAGCCTGCTTCTTTGTGCCTACGAAAAGAACCGATTTGCCCTCAACGGAAATGTCGCGAACAAAGTTGTAAGCCTCTTCGAGCTTCTTAACTGTCTTCTGAAGGTCAATGATATATATACCGTTACGCTCTGTAAAGATATACTCTGCCATTTTAGGATTCCATCTTCTTGTCTGATGACCGAAGTGTACGCCTGCCTCCAAAAGCTGTTTCATTGATACTACTGCCATTTTTAATGTCCTCCTTGGTTTTTTCCTCCACAGCCGTCTTGTCGAACGACCTTGCGGAACCTGTTCAATGCACGACTGTGTGCGTGATGCTTAAACATTATACAATAAAACAAAAAGATTTGCAAGCCTTATTTTTTATATTTTAAAAAATTTTGCAGAATTTTTGCAGAAATATCACATTCTAAATAGAAACAAGAGAGCGTTCGTGCGTGAACGCTCTCCAAATTTCCGGATAATAATTATTCTATCGGCAATACCGCAAGATTTATCGAACATCTGAGAATGTACAAAGCGTCTTTTGCGTTTACTTTGCCGTTTTTGTCAACATCAGCGGCTTTGAGCTGTTCGTCTGTGAGAGTAGCCAGCTTGATAGCATATCTTTGTACGGTCATAGAGTCTTTTGCTGTTACCTTGCCGTCACCGTTTATATCTCCATAGCTTACCGTTTCTATTGGTTCGATCCTGAAAATACCGTCACAATCCCAACGTCCTTCAACAAGTTCGCAGTCGATAAGAGTTATATTATCAACAGGAATATTTGTTATTGTTACATCGCTGTTTTCCCAGGTGATCGTTGATCTGATAATAGTCATTTTTGTATCATCGCCGCCGATGATACGGTATATCGGATTAACAGTACAATTGTCGAAAACAAGCTCTTGCGAGTCTTCGCCCGCACTTAAAAATACTCCGTCAAGAACACAGTTTTTATATATTGATGAAGTACCGTTTGAACGCAGCTCAGACCCCTCTGTCGTATGCATTTTATCATCTTCGGGAGCTTCAAATATTTTTACGGTACTGTCTTGTGCTGTAATATTACCGTCTGCAATTATCTGACCGCCATAGAGTATTGCTTCGTTTAAGATAAGGTCTTTTGATACCTCGGCAAACAATCTTTCTGCCGTGATATTTGTGAGCGTTAAATTTGACAGAGCAGTTATGCGTACCTTTCCGGGGCCCGTGTAGAACTCGTAATCCATAGTTTCTTCATCTCTGAAAAACAAGGTCATATCTTCTTTTGTACCCTTCAGCAAACCGGGACCGGTAATTTCAAGATCACCGTATGCTCTTACAAATTGGGGACAATTGTTTCCGTCTGTAACCATATCAGCCTGACCGTCTATAACAATTTTCAGATAGTCAAGTCCCGATACGACAGCAGCATTTGAGTATGCAATATCGTCTGATTCAACATCATCAAAGCAATGGGGAGTCATGGCTTCCGTAATACGGGCATTTTTAAGAGTAAGCGTATTTGTTGACGGGTCAAATGCCGCCGTACCGTCTCCGCATTGTACTGTAAGTTTATCGTCTGTCAACAGTTCGCCGTTTACAGAGAGCGGATAACGCTGACCGTTTATCGGTTCAAGCAAATATGCATAATCGCCTAAAGCC
>JAFOMO010000080.1 GCA_017418905.1 Clostridia bacterium
GGATTGCCCGGGCCGTTTGAGAAGAAAACTCCGTCGGGATTAAGCTTTTCTATCTGTTCTGCTGTGGTGTTATAAGGCACAACGGTAACATTGCAGCCGAGCTTGTTAAGGCTTCTGATAATGTTTAGCTTAATGCCGCAGTCAACTGCAACAACGTCAAGCTTCGGGTGAACGGTGAGTGAGTACCACTTCTATTTGCAGCTTACCTTAGAAACGGCGTCGCAGGGAACGTCAGTATTCTTTATTATCTCCATAGCCTTTTCGTGCGGTGTGTTTATATCAGTGATAAGCACCTTACAGCAGCCGTTATCTCTTATTTTTCTTGTAAGCAGTCTTGTATCAATGCCCGAGATACCGGGAATCTCGTAATCCTCAAGAATTTCTCCGAGAGTTTTCGTATATCTGAAATTAGACGGATAATTGTTGTATTCTCTTACAATAAGTCCGCCGATAGTAGGAGTTTTTGTTTCAAAATCATCATCAGCAATACCGTAATTGCCGATAAGCGGATATGTCATAACTACCATTTGATAAGTATAAGACGGGTCTGATACTATCTCCTGATAACCTGCCATAGAGGTGTTGAATACGATCTCGCATACTCTGTCGCAGCTATGCCCGAACCCTGTTCCGCAGTATTCGCTGCCGTCCTCCAAAACAATTTTTTTGTTTAGTTTTGTTTCCATTTTATTTCCCCCTTAACCATTGTCAACAAACACTTTCCGTAAACAGTCATACCCTCAAAGGGAGTGGCTCTGCCCATAGATTTAAAGTTATCCGGGTTTACGGTGTATTTTTCGTCAAGCTTCCAAACACAAAGGTTTGCCGGCTCGTTTATATCAATAGATGAGTTTATCCCGAAACGCTTTCCGGGGTTTACGCTCATCAGTTTAATGAGCATTTTCAAAGGTATTACGCCCGTTTTTACGAGGTTCGTATAAAGTACGGAAAACGCAGTTTCCAGCCCTGCAACACCCATAAGACTTTTATCTAAGCCTCTGCTTTTTTCTTCAAGGCTGTGCGGAGCGTGGTCTGTTGCTATCATATCAATTGTACCGTCTTTAATGCCCTCAATCAAAGCAAGTCTATCCTGCTCAGATCTGATAGGCGGATTCATTTTGAAGCGTCCTTCTTCTTTTAGCTGCATATCGTTAAATACGAGATAATGAGGTCCCGTTTCGCAGGTGACCGACAGACCTTCTTTTTTCGCCTGTCTTATAAGCTCAACGCTTTCTTTTGCCGATATATGACACACATGATACTTACACCCTGTCTTACGCACAAGCTCTAAGTCACGCTTAATCTGTCCCCACTCGCTCTCCGAGCAGATACCCTTATGACCGTGAAGTCTTGCATACTCGCCGTCGTGAATGTAACCGCCCTTTAAGAGTTCGTTTACCTCGCAGTGTGCGGCAATGATTTTATCTAAAGACTTAGCCTTTTTCATAGCAGATAACATCATATCGTCATTCTGTACACCTCTGCCGTCATCAGAGAAGGCGACTGCACAGCGGCTCAGTTCTTCCATATCGGAAAGCTCTTCGCCCATTTCCTTTTTAGTGATAGACGCATAAGGGTGAACATTTACATAAGCGTCACGCTCTATTATATCGAGCTGAAGCTTTAAATGCTCCATACTGTCGGGAACGGGGTTTAAGTTAGGCATAGAGCAAATATCGGTAAACCCTCCGGCAGCCGCAGCAAGAGAACCTGTTTTTATGGTTTCCTTGTATGAAAAACCCGGTTCTCTTAGATGTACGTGTACATCAATAAAACCGGGAAACATAAAACAATTATTAAAATCGAAAATTTCACAGTCAACAGGAGAGATATTA
>JAFOMO010000081.1 GCA_017418905.1 Clostridia bacterium
ACGCAGGAGGACTACGATAAGAAAAAATCAGAATTGCTTGGATAACATTATTCTTCTCTTTGTATAGAAGCATTTTGTAAATTGCGGGCGAAAATTATTCAGTTTTATTGAGTATAACAGCGATAATGTCAGCGGCGACTCGCCGCCATATTGCTCTTATATTTGATAAAAATGATATTTGTGAAGGCATTTCTTCCGAAATATCGGTATAATATTATCAGCAAAATAATAGAACAGGGTACTCAAACGAGATACCCTGTTTTTTTAATCATCATCATTATTTTTCGGCTTAGGCGGCTTGCTTGCGTATCTGATCTCATACAACAAAAATTGATTTGAGGCACATAAATTGCATTGCTTTTGTTCTATCATTTGTTTCAGATCGTCCCATTCCTGATTCTGCTTCTGATTGTTGACCAGATTACACAAAAGATAATTATGTTTACCATTTTTATACATCAGATCATTACTGTCATGCTGTGTATCATTTGTGCGAACATCTCTTTTACTTGTACTTGAACGCATGATATACCCTTCGTCATCATAGCTCACTATCATTCCATGATTTCTGCCGATAAGGAATGTATCACCGACGATCAGCTCCCCCGAAAATATTCTTTTGCCGTTTTTAAAATCGTCAAGCAGCAGTTGGTACTTTCCGTTTTTCTTTATACGTCTGATATTTCTCTTAAACCTTCTTGCGTCTGCAAAGTGAAATCGGTCAATATTCCAAACTATTATGAAAAGCCAGCAAAAAAATGCAAATGCAGCCAGTATGCAAAACATGATGAGATCGTCTTTTTTTTCAATAATAAATCCGTCTGACATACCTTCCCACAATGCAGAAATTGCAGCGAAACCCAGTATGTTGCATAACATCAGACCAATAAATATAAATAATAACATAAAAGAACCGCATACACAATAATTGCGAAGTTTTCTCATAATGAACCCCAAGCCTTAATTTAAAAGTTGAAAGTTGAAAGTGGAAATTTGCGGCGGCGAGTCGCCGCCGACATTATCGCAGATATACGTAACGAAACCAATAATTCATTATACTTAAAAACTTCCACTTTCCAAATTCCACTTTTAAAATTTAAATCTTAACAGCGATCCCCAGCTCTGCAAGCTGTGCCTCGTCAACCATTGACGGAGCGTTTGTCATAAGCTCGCTTGCGTTCTGTACCTTCGGGAATGCTACTACATCTCTTAATGTAGACGCTTTTATCATCTGCATAACAAGTCTGTCAAGACCTATGCCCATTCCTCCGTGCGGCGGCGCACCGTATTTGAATGCGTCTGTGAGGAAACCAAACTTTCTGTAAGCTTCTTCGTCACTGAGTCCGAGCATATTGAACATACGCTTCTGAAGATCGGGGTTTGTAATTCTGATAGAACCCGATGAAAGCTCAATGCCGTTGAGCACCATATCATAAGCCTTTGCGTATACCTTGCTCTTGTCGCCCTCTAAGTGATTGAGAGCCTCGTCTGTGGGAGATGTGAACGGGTGGTGCATTGCTACCCACTCGCCGGAATCTTTGTCAAACTCAAAGAACGGGAACTCTACTACCCAAAGGAAATTAAAGCCGTCTTTGATAACGTCAAGCCTGCGTGCAGCTTCAAGTCTGAGAGCACCTAAGATAGACATAACAGAAGTGTCGTTAGTATCAGCTATGATGAATACAACGTCGCCTTTTTCTGCGCCTGCTCTTTCGATAATAGCATTCATCTGTTCTTCTGTCATGAACTTTGCAAATGATGAAGCTATACCGTCGTCTGTCATTCTTATCCAAGCCATACCCTTTGCGCCGATACCCTTTGCAGTTTCGGTAAGCTTGTCGATCTCTTTTCTTGAGTATGTTTTAACAGCGTTCTTTGCGGTAATGCCTCTTACACTTCCGCCGCCCTCAATTGCAGACTTGAATACTGCAAAGCTTGTGTCTTTGACAATATCTGTAAGGTTGAAAAGCTCCATTCCGAAACGTGTATCGGGCTTATCAGAGCCGTAACGCTCCATTACCTCGTTATACGTATAACGTGGGAACGGTGTCGGAATATCTATATCAAGCGACTTTTTGAATACATACTTAATAAAGCCCTCGCCCAATTCGAGAATATCTTCCATATCAACGAAAGACATTTCAATATCTATCTGAGTAAACTCGGGCTGTCTGTCTGCACGAAGATCTTCATCACGGAAACAGCGTGCTATCTGCATATACTTGTCAAAGCCTGCAACCATACAGAGCTGTTTGTATATCTGCGGCGACTGCGGCAATGCGTAAAAGCTGCCCTTATGTATTCTTGACGGTACAAGAAAATCTCTTGCGCCCTCGGGCGTAGATTTGATGAGCATTGGCGTTTCGATCTCTATAAAGCCCTTTTCATCAAAATAATCTCTCGTTGCCTTTGCTATTTTGTGACGGAGTAAAATGTTCTGCTGAAGATCGGGTCTTCTGAGATCGAGATAGCGGTATTGAAGCCTTGTTGCCTCGCCTGTTTTGCAGTTCTCGACTATTTCAAAGGGCGGTGTTTCGCTCTCTCCGAGAATACGAAGCTCAGTGACCTTTACTTCTATATCACCTGTTGCGATCTTATTGCTTTTTGCACTTCTCTCCATAACAGTGCCTGTAATGCCGAGTACAAATTCACTTCTGCACTTTGCGGCTTTCTCAAACACCGATTTGTCGGTAGTGTCGTCAAAAGAAAGCTGTGTAACGCCTGTTCTGTCACGCAGATCAATAAAGATAAGCTGCCCTAAATCTCTCTGCTTTGCTACCCAGCCGAAAAGAGTAACGGTTTTTCCAACGTCTGAAATACGCAGTTCTCCGCAATAGTGAGTGCGTTTCATTCCTGTCATAAATTCTGCCATAAATATGCCTCCGGTTTCATTTTGTTTCCTAACATATATATAATAAAACTAAATCGGGAAAAAAACAAGTGTTTTAGAGTAATTTAACGGATGAGCTTAAAAAAATGTCAAGCCTGGTTTTTTATTTGTGCAGATCCGGCTTGACATTTTTACTGTTTTGGTGTAGTAAATAATAACAAGAGTACTGCACAGTAAGCGGTTACTTCCGGTAGTTAAGTGTTTATAAGAAACACCGCCAATTGGGGAAGATGGGCGGTGTTTCTTTTTTATTATTTTGTATTCGTTGTTTGTAATACCGTATAATATGAATAACAGTGAAATTATCAATAAAATATTTAAAGCATTCTTAATGGCACGCAAATATTATTCATAAAGTTTTGCAAGCAACAATTGCTAATTGATAACTGCTAACTGCTAATTGTCAGCCGGTTCCCACTTACATCTCACAGGAGAAACGATGCTGCCCTCTTTCTTCATTGCCGCAAAAGCTTTGTCAACAGCCTTTTTGTCAAGACCTGTAAGCTCCGCAGCCTTTCCTGCGGAAATGGGCTCGCCAGCTTTTTTCATAGCCTCTAAGATGATCTCTTTCTCATTCATAGTTACACCTCCTTTAAGTCTCATCGCCGCGTTCAAGCATTCTCTCTGCCATTTTTTCGCCTTGATCGGCTGCTTTTCTGAGCCAACGTGCAGCTAAACCAATGTTTTTATCAACACCGTGTCCGTCAAGATAAGCCGCACCCAAAAAATACTCTCCGCTCGGGTTGCCCTGTTCTGCCGACTTCTTAAACCAATATACAGACGTTTGCCAATCTTTTTTTACACCCTTGCCCCAATAATAACATTCGCCCAATCTCCATTGTGCGTCCGAGTCGCCCTGTTCTGCTTTTTCGGTCAAGGTTTTCTGCTCTCCTGCAGGGTGTACTCTTTATAGCAAGACTCCATATTTATTGTTTCGGGAGCTTGCGTAAAAGAACTGAATACCGCTGCGGCATTTTTGAAGTAAAGCACCTGCATATTACCGTCATCGGGGCTGTACATAGCTTTAAGCTGAGGCATTTTGTCAAGCATAGCCGTCATAACGGTTTTGTTGTCATCATCAATAAGCTCGCCCGAAATTCTCAGCCACCTGCCGTCTTTAAAGGCGCAGATCTCCGCTTTCGGGTTCACTGCAAGCTGTTTTGAAACGTCTTTCTTTTTGCCTGTCTGAATATACAGTCTGCCGCCGTATTCAAGTGCTGTGCCGAATGGACGCACTCTCGGCTGATCGCCCTCGACTGTTGCGAGGTAGTAAGTCTGTGCTTCGTCAAGAAACGAAACTATTCTTGTTAAGCTGTTCATTTAAAAGACCTCCTTGTTTTTAAGTCAATTATTTATTAAATCAAGTATTACCTTAGGAATCTGAACACCTTGTGCGGCTGCTTTATTTAACCAATATACGGCTTTTTTATAGTCTTTTTCTACCTTTTTTTGAACAATATCGCATAGACGTTAATAGAACCAATATACGGCTTTTTTATAGTCTTTTTCTACA
>JAFOMO010000082.1 GCA_017418905.1 Clostridia bacterium
ACGCTCTTAGAATGCTTAATGAGGCTGCTCCTTCCGATAAGGTAATTCAGCTCAAGAGCCTCGAAGCATTCCAGAAGGTCGCAGACGGCAAGGCTACAAAGATCATTATTCCCTCTGAACTCCAGAACCTTGCAGGTCTTGTTACCTCTATCAAGGAGATCTCCAATACCGATATAAAGCAGTAAATTTTTATCTCGCAATAAATTAAGGACGCTTGAAAAAGCGTCCTGTTTTTTGTGTGTATGTAAAAATATCAGCCGTTTACGTATTTCTTGATGATACCGATATGACTGTATTCGTCTTTGTTAACATTATGAGTGTCCTCATATTTGCTTACAAGCTCTTTAAGCATAGATCTGCTTGCATTACCCTTGTATTCGGAGTTCTTGACAAGCAAGCCGAAAGCCGCAATAATAGCCGCAATTTCTGCATTATCTGCACGATCGGAAGAAATGTCGTTTAAAGTCAATGCTTTTTTGCAGGTGAGATTCTCACCCTCCGGGTTTTTGTATCTTATTTCGATAAATGCAAACTCATCTGAGTTGCTGCTGCTTTTTGCTGTAACATATCTGCCGCTGTATTTCTGTGCGGCTTTGCCTTCTTTGTATTCAATGAGAGCCGCAACATTATGCTCCGAGCCGATAGCGTCAACAGCCTTTTCGGTGTTGTCGAAATCCTTATGTGAGAGTATTCTCGAATCATACCCGATAAGGCGGTACTCGCTAACAAAATCGGGGTTTAATTCAACCGAGATCTTAACGTCCTTTGCAACTGCAACAAGATTAGATATTAGTCTTTCCCAAAGGTTGTCGATAATATCATACGGATTTGAAACAAAGGTATAATTGCCGTTGCCGTTCTGAGCGAGAGTTTCCATTTTGTCATCTTTGAAGTTGTTCTCGCCGTAACCCACAACAGAAAGATATATGCCCGTGTTTCTCTTCTTGTATATAAGGTCTTTCAGATTACCCTCGGAAGTTACGCCGAAATTGAAGTCGCCGTCCGTAAAGATAAACACTCTGTTATTTGCGGTCTTGTCGAATTTTTCTTCGAGGTATGAATACGCATTCTCAAGACCTTTGCTGCCGTAGGTACAGCCGCCTATCCCCTCAATAGCCATAACAGCGTCTATGCACTTATCCATATCGGAGCATTCAAGCTGTTGGGCAACAGTAGTTGTTTTGTCGCTGTAAGATATTACAGACATAAAATCGCCCTTTTTGAGCTTGCTGATAACTGCCATCATAGACATCTGTACAATTATCCATCTGCTTTCCATACTGCCGGATACGTCAACAAGAAAGCATAGGTTCTGCTTTACGTTTACATCTGCTTTTTTACCCTTGATACCCACAAGAAGAAGTTTGGAATCATCGTTCCACGGGCAAGGTGTGGATTCTGTGGTAAGCTCAAACATATCGTCATTTTTGGGAGCGTTCAACTCAAAGGGGTATGAGTTGATGATCTCCTCTATTCGTACAAAGTGTGAGTCAACAGAACGATCTCGTGCAATTCTGCTGCGAAGATAAGTCCACGAGGCTGTGTTGACGTTTGCCGAAAAGATAAGCTGAGGTTTATCGAGAGGGCTGTGTTCTTCGTTTTCTTTGGTCAAGCGAGTTTCGGCTGTATTAAATTCAACTGCTTCTTCGGGTTCGGATTCGATTTCGGCGGCTACGGATACGCAACTATCATCCATAGTTTCTTCTACAACAAGAGATTTTGCATAAGAGTTAAAAGCACGCTGAGGGGCAGCCGCACCTGCCATAAATGGCATTGACGACATCATATTACGCATGATCGGCATACCTGCCGATTTGAAAATACCTCTCGGCTCGGGCGGCATTTCTCTGTGACGATAAAAGCTCCAGTCATAAG
>JAFOMO010000007.1 GCA_017418905.1 Clostridia bacterium
CAATTGTTGCTCACAAAAACCTTTTTTTTCAATGCGTAATGCAGACTGTGCAAAAAGTAGTGTTCTTCTATGTCAAGCCTTACTGCGCCGCCTTGGAGCGGCGGGGCGACTTTGGCTCAAAATCATACGTAGGGGCATTTTCTGCCAAAATGCCCCTCTTCCAAAAACAGTCCGCAGGACTGTTTTTGAAATTCACCCCTAAAAGGGCTGGAGCGTGCCTCCGGCGGGCGGGGCTCTGGTCTCGCCTGCCGGCTCGGTCGGTGCTTCTGCTACGCAGAGGTCTCCACCGGAGACCCGCACCCCTGCACCCCGCAAGCCTTTTGAAAAAGGCTTGACCGAAAACTAAATTGTTGGTTTTTGCACAGTCTGAATGCAGAGTGTGCAAAAACCCCTCCGTCACAAGGAACTAACGTCCCTTGCGACACCGTCTCGCCGCTGCTGATTATTTATAGTATTTCACCGCACTTCTGAACATACCCATATCGTACTCACCGACAACGTTCTTATACAAGCCGTTGCCGATACGCTCGGAGTGTCCCATTTTACCTATAACTCTGCCGTCGGGTGAGGTTATACCCTCAATAGCAAATGCGGAGTCGTTCGGGTTAAAGCGCACGTCATTTGTCGGGTTGCCGTTCAGGTCAACATACTGAGTTGCTATTTGTCCGTTCTCTGCAAGATGTTTTATTATCTCTTCACTTGCAAGGAAACGTCCCTCGCCGTGTGAGATCGGCACTGTGTATATATCTCCGACCTTCGTTTCTGCAAGCCACGGAGATTTATTCGAGGCTATGCGTGTGCGAACAAGTCTTGACTGGTGTCTGCCTATCGTGTTGAATGTAAGTGTAGGACAGCTTTCGTCCGTGTCGATTATCTTTCCATACGGAACTAAACCGAGCTTGATAAGTGCCTGAAATCCGTTGCAGATACCGCCCATTAGACCGTCACGCTTTTCAAGAAGCTCTGTTACCTCGTTCTTGATAACTGCGTTTCTGAAAAATGCGGTAATAAACTTGCCCGAACCGTCCGGTTCGTCACCGCCCGAGAAGCCGCCCGGAATGAATACGATCTGCGACTGAGCAATTCTGCCTGCAACATACTCTACCGACTCGGCAATTCCCTGTGCCGTAAGGTTTTTGATAACTATGATCTCAGGCTCTGCGCCTGCGTCACGGAATACCTTTGCTGTGTCAAACTCGCAGTTAGTACCGGGGAATACGGGAATAATTACTCTCGGCTTTGCTGTCTTTATCGCAGGAGATACCCTTGCTTCTGTTTTATACTCAAATGCGGGAATATCCTTTTTCTTCATAGGAATGTTGCACGAATATACGGGTTCAAGCTTGTTTTCATATACAGACAAAAGCTCGTTTATACCGATAGATTTGTCTTTATAGCTTATTTTGCCGTCGTCTGTGGTATTGCCGAGAAGTACTCCTGCTTCCGTATTATCGTTGAGTTCAAGTATAAACGTACCGTAATTATACCCGAACATATCGTTTATTGTAATATCATCGCTGTATTTAAAGCCTATATCGTTACCGAAAGACATCTTCATAACAGCCTCGGCAATACCGCCGTATGTAGGGGTGTATGCGGAAAGAACCTTTCCTTCACGCATAAGCTTTGTTACCTGAGCGAATACTGCTTTGAGTGAATCGGCTTTCGGAAGATCGTTTTCATCATATTCGGGCTTGATAACAACTACCCTGTTACCCGACTTTTTGAAGTCGTTAGTAATAACCTCGTCTGTTTTGCCCATTGTAACGGCGAATGAAACGAGAGTGGGGGGAACGTCAAGAGCTTCAAAAGAACCGGACATTGAGTCTTTGCCGCCGATAGAGGCGCACTCTAAATCAAGCTGTGCTTTGAGCGAACCGAGCAGAGCTGCAAGCGGTTTGCCCCAGCGTTTGCCGTCACGGTTGGGTCTTTCAAAGTATTCCTGGAATGTTAAATATACATCTTCAAATGACGCACCCGAGGCGATAAGCTTTGACACAGACTCGATAACTGCAAGATATGCGCCGTGATAAGGGCTTTTCTCTGTGATAAACGGATTGTAGCCCCACGCCATAAATGAGCAGGTGTTTGTATGCTTTTGCTCAACCGATACCTTTTGTACCATAGCCTGATTGGGTGTTTGCTGATTTTTACCGCCGAAAGGCATTAATACAGTACCTGCGCCGATAGTGGAGTCAAATCTTTCCGAAAGTCCTCTCTTTGAGCATACGTTCAAGTCGCCTGCAAGCTCTTTATACAAAGAATCGAACTCACCGTCTGTATATCTCTTGTAGTCTTTGGGAGAATCGGGCGTGATAACAATATGCTTTTCTGCGCCGTTAGAGTTTAAGAACTCTCTTGAAATGTCAACAATACTCTTGCCGTTCCACTTCATAACAAGGCGAGGCTCTTCTTTTACAACGGCAACAACTGTTGACTCTAAGTTTTCGCTGTCTGCAAGCTCTCTGAAACGCTGTACGTCCTTAGGCTCTACAACAACAGCCATTCTCTCCTGCGATTCGCTGATAGCAAGCTCTGTGCCGTCAAGACCGTCATACTTTTTCGGTACTGCGTTCAGGTCAATTTCAAGACCGTCTGCAAGCTCGCCGATAGCGACCGACACACCGCCTGCGCCGAAGTCGTTGCAGCGTTTGATGAGGAGTGAAGCCTCTTTATTTCTGAAAAGTCTTTGCAGTTTTCTTTCTTCGGGAGCGTTGCCCTTTTGTACCTCTGCGCCGCAGCTTTCAAGCGACTGTAATGTATGAGATTTTGAAGAACCCGTTGCGCCGCCGCAGCCGTCACGTCCTGTTCTGCCGCCGAGAAGTATTACAATATCTCCCGGCTCGGGACGTTCTCTGCGTACATTTTCGGCAGGAGCAGCGGCAATAACTGCGCCTATCTCCATTCTCTTTGCGGCGTATCCGTCGTGGTACAATTCATCGACCTGTCCTGTTGCAAGACCTATCTGGTTGCCGTATGAGCTGTATCCTGCTGCTGCCGTGGTAACGATCTTTCTTTGCGGAAGCTTGCCCTTCATTGTTTCGCTTACGGGCTTGAGTGGATCAGCCGCACCAGTTACACGCATTGCGCCGTATACATAAGAACGACCCGAAAGAGGATCTCTGATAGCACCGCCTATGCACGTTGCCGCACCGCCGAAAGGTTCGATCTCGGTGGGGTGGTTATGCGTTTCATTCTTAAAGAGCAAGAGCCAATCTTCATTTTTGCCGTCTATCTCGACAGTTACCTTTACTGTGCAGGCGTTTATCTCTTCGGATTCGTCAAGCTTATCAAGCTTGCCGGTCTGCTTTAAGTATCTTGCGCCTATCGTACCCAAGTCCATAAGATTGACAGGCTTTGTTCTGCCGATAGACCTTCTTGTTTCGAGGTACTCGTTATACGCTTTCTGCAATAATTCGTCCTCGAACTTTACATCATCAATGGTAGTAAGGAAAGTAGTATGACGGCAGTGATCCGACCAATAGGTATCTATCATTTTTATCTCTGTGATAGTGGGATCTCTGTGCTCAGATCTGAAATAAGCCTGACAGAATTTTATATCGTCAAGATCCATTGCAAGACCTTTTTCTGTAATGAAGTCTTTAAGACCATTTTCGTCAAGCTCGTTGAAGCCGGTAAGTGTTGCAACTTCGGTAGGTATATCGTACTCGGAAACAAGCGTGTCGAACTTTTCAAGAGTTGCCTCACGACATTCAACGGGGTTGATAACGTATTTCTTTATACGGTCAACATCTTCGCTTGTAAGATTGCCAGAGAGTATATATACCTTAGCGGTACGAACAAGCGGTCTTTCCTTCTGCGAGATGATCTGGATACACTGTGCGGCAGAGTCTGCACGCTGATCGAACTGTCCGGGCAGATACTCAACAGCAAATACAACGTCGTTTTCGTTTTTAACAATATCGTCTGTAATGATGTCGAGCTGAGGTTCTGAAAAGACTGTTTCTTTAGCATAATTAAAAAGCTGTTCGTCGATATGATCTACGTCATATCTGTTTAATAGTCTGATATTGCCGAGATTATTCATTCCCAACAAATTTTTGATGTCGGAGCATAATGTATTAGCCTCATGTGCCAGCTCCGGCTTTTTTTCAACATAAATTCTGAAAACCATGGATAGACCTCCACACTTAATTTTTAGTTTTGAGAGTTGAGAGTTGAGATTTGAAAGTTGAAAGTGGAAAGTGGAAAGTGGAAATTCGCAATTGAATACAATAAAAACCAAATATTCACAGCCCGCGAACAAAGTACCGGTTTAAGCAAATCCGAGAGTTAAAAGTTTTGTGCTTTGCATAAATTAATACTTTTAGCTAAATATCCTCAACTCTTAAAACTCCACACTCTACACTTCACACTCCACACTCAACACTTCATATTTAAACTTTGCCTGCTTTCAACGCTCTCTGCCCTATATCCTTACGGCAGTATGCGTTTTCAAACGTAATGTTTGGTACGTTCTTGTATGCGTCTGCAATTGCCTGTTCAAGTGTGTCTGCCGTTGCAACTACATTGAGAACTCTGCCGCCGTTTGTAAGCAGCTTGCCGTTTTCAAGCTTTGCGCCTGCAATGTAAAAGTCTGCATTATCTGAAAGCTCGCCGATTGTTATCTCAAAGCCCTTTTCATATGCTTTCGGATAGCCGTTTGAGGCAAGCACAACGCAGCAGGCGTTTTTGTCTGCAAATTTTACTTCTATCTCGTCAAGTCTTTCTTCTGCGACTGCAAGCATGATCTCAAACAGATCACTCTCAAGAAGCGGCAGAACGACCTGTGTTTCGGGATCACCGAAACGACAGTTGTACTCTATTACCTTCGGACCGTTAGGAGTTATCATAAGACCGAAATACAAGCAGCCCTTGAACGGACGGTCAAGAGATGACATAGCCTTGATAGTCGGCAGGAATATTTTCTCCATGCACTCTTTAGCGACCTCTTCCGTATAATACGGGTTCGGCGCAACAGTACCCATGCCTCCTGTATTCAAGCCCTTGTCGCCGTCTAAAGCACGCTTATGATCCATACTCGATACCATAGGTATAATAGTTTTTCCGTCTGTAAAAGACAATACGGAAACCTCGGGACCTGTGAGGAACTCCTCTATAACAACTCTGCTTCCGCTCTCACCGAAAATTTTATCTTTCATCATAGAACGAATAGCATTTTCAGCGTCATGTCTGTTTTCTGCTATTATAACGCCCTTGCCGAGCGCAAGTCCGTCTGCCTTTATGACAGTGGGAATGGGAGCTGTTTTTACATACTCTAAGGCTTCATCCATATTGTCGAATACCTCGTATTTCGCCGTGGGAATATCGAAGCTCTTCATAAGATTTTTAGAGAATACCTTACTTCCCTCGATGATCGCTGCATTCGCTTTAGGTCCAAAGCACTCAATGCCTGCGTCCTCAAGTGCGTCAACTGCACCGAGTACAAGGGGATCATCGGGAGCAACAACTGCAAATTCGATCTCGTTTTCTTTTGCAAATTCAACGATTTTCGGAATATCGGTTGCCGCAATGTTAACGCACTGTGCGTCTGCGGCAATGCCGCCGTTGCCCGGAAGTGCGTAGATCGTTTTTACTCTCTTGCTTTTCTTCAAAGCCTTGATAATAGCGTGCTCACGTCCGCCGCCGCCTATTACCATTATTTTCATAGGAATGACCTCCGTTTATATATTTTTTCATACATATTTATTGTATCTTATAAACAGGTGTTTCGTCAAGAACCAATTAACACAAATACCGCACAAAAGCAATGACAAACCCGAAAAATGAATTTGTCAATGCAATGTGCGGTTAATATTAATGTGTTATTAGTGATGGAACAATCTCATCTTTGTAAATACCATAGCCATATTATAGTTGTTACAAGCCTCTATAACATTATCGTCACGGATAGAGCCGCCCGGCTGTGCAATATAAGAAACGCCGCTTCTTCTTGCACGCTCAATGTTATCGCCAAACGGGAAGAATGCGTCACTGCCGAGTGATACACCTGTAATAGTCGAAAGATAAGCTTTCTTCTCTTCACGAGTAAGCGGTTCGGGCTTTGTTTTGAAGTAGTTCTGCCAGATTCCCTCTGCGAGTACGTCTTCATCATCATCAGAGATGTAAACGTCAATTACGTTATCTCTGTCGGGTCTGCCGATTGTATCGAGGAAAGGCAGGTTCAGAACCTTGTCATGCTGACGCAAGTGCCAGATGTCTGCTTTGTTTCCTGCAAGACGTGTGCAGTGTATTCTTGACTGCTGACCTGCGCCAACGCCTATTGCCTGACCGTCAAATGCATAGCACACCGAGTTCGACTGAGTATATTTGAGAGTGATAAGCGCTATGATAAGATCAATTTTTGCGTTGTCGGGTATCTCTTTATTCTCTGTAACAATATTCTCCAAAAGCTCGTTGTTTATCTTGAACTCGTTTCTGCCCTGTTCAAAAGTAATGCCGTAAACCTGCTTGCGCTCGATCGGGTCGGGAGTATAATTCTCGTCTATTTTTACAATATTGTAGCTGCCCTTTTTCTTTGACTTCAATATCTCTAAAGCCTCGTCTGTATAGCCGGGAGCAATAATGCCGTCTGATACTTCTCTCTTGATGATAGTGGCAGTTGTAACATCGCAAACATCGCTTAATGCTATCCAGTCACCGAAAGATGACATTCTGTCTGTGCCTCTTGCTCTTGCATAAGCGCAGGCGAGAGGGGAGTCGTCAAGACCTTCAATATCATCTACAAAGCACGCTTTTTTAAGCTTTTCGGGAAGCTTTCTGCCAACTGCGGCAGATGTGGGGCTAACGTGCTTAAATGATGCTGCGGCACATAAGCCTGTTGCCTCTTTTATCTCTTTAACAAGCTGATAGCTGTTAAAAGCGTCAAGAAAGTTGATATAACCCGGTTTGCCGTTTAATATCTCTATCGGCAGATCGCTGCCGTTTGACATAAATATCTTTGACGGCTTCTGATTGGGGTTACAGCCGTATTTTAACTCAAATTCTTTCATTTTGTTTTATTCCTTTCAATTTATTTCACACACACCGACATTAAAGTTTTTGCCAAACTGCAAGGCGGGTGATTTAAAAATCATTAGTATGATCGCGTGCTGTAAAGCTGTTGTTTTATTGTCTTTTAACGCGCGCGTGCCCAAATAAAAAGCTTTACATACGATATAAATTATGTTAGAACTATTACTCTTTATCAATCCTATAATAATTCATTGTCACCGTTACAGGCTTTATGTCTGATAAGCTGCGTTCTTTGCTCTCTACGAATTTAAAGCCGCTTTTCTGTATTACACGATTACTTCCGATATTCTCTTTTACTGCGGATATGAATATAGTATTATACCCGAAAGAAAAAAGCTCGTTTATAACAGCTTTGCAAGCCTCGGTCATATAACCGTTTCCCCAGAACATCTCTCCCGAAGAGTAACCTATTTCGGGACAGCCGTTTCTGAACCTCACAACGTCTATCATACCCATAAGTACATTGTCGCTTTTACGAACTATACCCCAGCGGAAACAATCATCATGCTCGTATTGCGGAAGTATATACGATAAAAACGCTTTAGTATCTTCAACGCTTCTGTGAGGAGACCACTCTAAAAACCGAGTGACATTTTCGCTGTTTGCCCAGTTCTCGTACATTTCCTGTGCGTCATTTATACTTACCCTGCGCAGATAAAGTCTGTTCGTTTCAAGCTCTCTCATAATATCACACTTTAAGCTCTGAGGTAATATTATCCGTATAAAGTCTGTCAAGTACAGGCTTTACCTCGGTTTCGATAAACTCGTTTACCTGCGAAACGCTTCTTCCGACGTATAAGATCGGGTCAAGTTCGCTTACGATCTCCTCTTTTGTTACGGGAAATGCATCGTCTGCGGCTATTCTGTCTATAAGATCGTTTACACCGTCTTCACGCTTTACTCTTGTGGCAGCGGCATGACTGTGCTGTCTTAAAAGCTCGTGCAGCTCTTGACGGTTGCCTCCGTTTTTAACAGCTTTCATCATAATGTTTTCTGTTGCCATGAACGGCAGCTTTTCCATAACTCTTCTTGTGATGACCTTATCGTTTACAACTATATCGCTTGTGATATTGATGTAAATGTTGAGTATCGAATCAACGGCAAGAAAAGCCTCTGCAACGGAAATTCTCTTGTTTGCGCTGTCATCGAGAGTTCTCTCGAACCACTGTGTACCTGCTGTGAATGCAGGATTTAATGAGTCTGTAATAACGTATCTTGCCAGAGAAGAAATTCTCTCGCTTCTCATGGGGTTGCGCTTGTACGGCATAGCGGAAGAGCCGATCTGCTTTTTCTCGAATGGTTCTTCCATTTCTTCAAACGACTGCAATATACGCATATCGTTAGAGAATTTATATGCGCTCTGAGCAAAGCCCGAGAGTACAGAAAGGAAATAAGCGTCAACCTTTCTTGAATAGGTCTGACCCGAAACGGCTGCGCATTTTTCAAAGCCCAAGTCTTTTGCGATAAGGTTTTCAACCTCTTTGACCTTTGCTTCGTCGCCGCCGAAAAGCTCCATAAAGCTTGCCTGTGTGCCTGTTGTACCCTTAGAGCCTAAAAGCTTCAGGTTTGATAACTGATACTCTAAGTTCTCAATATCCGAAATGAGCTCATACATCCAGAGTGTTGCTCGCTTGCCTACCGTGGTAAGCTGTGCAGGCTGTAAATGTGTATAAGCAAGGCAGGGGAGTGCCTTATATTTATCTGCGAAATCCGAGAGATTTTTTATTACCTGAGCCGCCTTTTTGAGTACGATCTCTGAGGCTTTCTTCAGGATAATTACGTCTGTATTATCGCCTACATAGCAAGAGGTTGCTCCCAGATGGATAATAGGCTCGGCTTTCGGGCATTGCTTGCCGTAAGCATAGACGTGCGACATAACGTCGTGACGAACCTCTTTTTCTCTTGCTTCTGCTGTTTCAAAATCTACAATATCTCTGTATTTTTCAAGCTCTGCGATCTGATCGTCGGTAATATCGAGACCCATTTTCTGTTCTGCCTTTGCCAAGGCGATCCAGAGCTTATGCCATGTTGTAAACTTAAATTCTTCGGAAAAGATATACTGCATTTCTTCGCTTGCATATCTTGTCGAAAAAGGAGAAATATACTTATCCTTATTCATAGATAAACCTATCCCTTCTGTATTAGTGTGGGGTGTTGAAAGTTGAAAGTGGAAAGCTGAAAGCTGAAAGTGGAATTTTTTGAATACCACAACTTCACACTCTGCTTTGACCGTGTGCGGTTTTTATTATGTATAACCACGTAAATGCCTGCCGCATTA
>JAFOMO010000008.1 GCA_017418905.1 Clostridia bacterium
CGCCGCCCTTATGGCGAACTGTGATTCTGCCGTAGCTGTTTCTGCCCGAGTGCTTCTTGAGAGGCTCAAGCAAGCTCTTTTCGGGAGCTACCTTAGAAAGTACCGAGTAGTCTGTAACTGACATGTTGCGGCGACCGTTTGTCGTCGGCTTATATGTCTTTATTGCCATTACTTTCACACTCCTCATGATGGTTTTGCGGGGTTGGCATTCCCCATACGTTCAACCTGTCGAACTTAAAAGCAGGTTTATACTAATAATAAATATTAGATTACATCATGCCTTCAAAGAATTCGATGTTTTTGCTGTCCTGAGTAAGTGTTACATAAGCTTTTTTCCAAGCTCTGGTGTAACCCTGATGTCTGCCCTGACGGCGAAGTCTGCCGCGTACATTTATTGTGTTAACGCTTGCGACCTTAACGCCGAAGATCTCCTCAACAGCCTTTGCGATCTCGATTTTGTTAGCCTTTTTGGCAACCTCGAATGTGTACTTTTTCTCAGTTGCACCGATCATTGACTTTTCTGTGATGATCGGACGAATAATAATATCCTGTGCAGCCATTATGCGTACACCTCCTCAATTTTCTCAACGGCTCCCTTTGCAATGATAAGCTTATCTGCATTGAGCATATCATAAACATTGAGTTCGTTTACCTGAGCTGTCTTTACACCCGGAATGTTGGAAGCTGATTTAATAACCATTTTGTCAACCTCGGGGAGAACTATGAGAGCCTTCTTCTCGGAACCTACAGCCTTGAGCATTTCAACGATAGCCTTTGTTTTGAACTCGTCGAGCTTAATGCTGTCGATAACGATGATGTCGTTATCCTGAGCCTTTGCGGAGAAAGCAGACTTCATTGCGAGTCTTCTTACCTTCTTGTTTACTGTATAGCTGTAATCTCTCGGCTTGGGAGCAAATACAACGCCGCCCTTTGTCCACTGGGGAGCTCTGATAGAACCCTGACGAGCGTGACCTGTACCCTTCTGTCTCCAGGGCTTTCTGCCGCCGCCTCTTACTTCACTTCTTGTGAGAGCCGACTGTGTGCCCTGACGCTGATTTGCCAAGTAATTAACTACTAAATCGTGCATAACATCGGCGTTTGGTTCAATTCCGAAAATGGAATCAGCAAGATTGATCTCGTCAACCTTTGTGCCTTTCATATCTACTACTGCAACGTTTGGCATGCAAAATTCCTCCTTCCCTTACGCCTTAACAGAGTCTTTGATCACTACTGTACCGCCGTTAGGACCGGGAATTGCGCCCTTGATAGCGATAAGGTTATTCTCAGCGTCAACCTTTACTACTGAAAGATTCTGAACTGTAACCTTTTCTGTGCCCAAATGACCTGCCATTTTCTTGCCCTTCCATACTCTTGAAGGAGTTGAGCATGCGCCCATTGAACCGCCGTGACGGGCAACAGGACCCGAACCGTGAGTTTCCTTAAGTCTCTGGAAGTTCCAGCGCTTGATAACGCCTGCATATCCTTTACCTTTGCTTGTGCCTGTTACGTCGATCTTGTCGCCAGCTGCAAATACATCAGCCTTTACGATCTGTCCCAGCTCATAAGCGTCGGTGTCTTCAAATCTGAACTCTCTGAGAGTTCTCTTAGGTGCTACGTCAGCCTTCTTGAAGTGACCGGTCATAGGCTTGTTTACCTTTGTCGGCTTTAAATCGCCAAAGCCTAACTGTACAGCTGCGTAACCGTCGTTTTCTACTGTTTTCTTCATTGATACAACGCAGGGACCTGCCTGTACAACAGTAACGGGAACAACTTTACCGTTTTCGTCGAAGATCTGAGTCATACCGATCTTCTTACCGATAATTCCTTTTTGCATTTTAATGCCTCCTGTATAGAGTTATTGGTTGACTTTCGCCAACATGACCCCGAATGCGGTTGGTTGAACAACAGCAAAATAAAACAATACAAGCTTCTTTTCTGCAACTCTTCACTCCGCTAAAAAGCGGCGATAAGAAAAAGAGCTTTATTACTTCATTTTTACTTCGATCTCAACACCGGCAGGGAGTTCAAGCTTGAGAATCTCATCAACTGTCTTCTTTGACGGTCTGATGATGTCGATAAGTCTTTTGTGGGTTCTCATTTCAAACTGCTCACGGCTGTCCTTATACTTATGAACAGCACGAAGAATTGTGATGATCTGCTTCTCTGTCGGGAGCGGTACAGGACCGGAAACTGTTGCGTTTGTGCGCTTTGCTGCTGCAACTATTCTTTCTGCCGACTGATCTACAACCTGATGATCGTAACCCTTAAGTCTTATTCTGATTTTTTCATTGACTGCCACTTTAATCGCCTCCTAAAATATTAATGTTGGGGGACAATTTTTACTTTAGTTTATTATTGGCTTAAGATCTGATGTACACCGTTCCGGGTGTTTCGGACTTACCCATTTAAAAAACCGGAAAACCTAACGGTTCACCGGATAAACACAGTAAAGCTGAACAAATTAAGTTTGAGTGCTGTATATTTTCTATAATACACATACCACCACAACACACAGTATAAAATCTAAACTTGTGTGCTGTTATTAATTGCTCAATATTCTGTCGCCCGGTTTAAAATCGGACATACTCCACGGAAAAACCGGCTTTTTCGCCGCAACCTCCCGCTTCAACGCATATCTTTGTGCAGTCACGCAAGTATTATTATAATGGATTTATACCCATTCGTCAAGAGGTTTTTTATATTTTTAAAAATCGCGGTTGTAAAATATTAATAAACATTCCTATTCATTTTGTATAAATTGCCGATTCAGTTTTTGCAGCGATATTATACCGCACAATATTTGCATTTTCGCTCTTTTCTGTTATAATATATATAAACATAAGCAAAGGAAGTGTCATACATATAATGGAAATGGAACAAATAAACCATGACGAGAAAAAGAAGTTTATACCTATAAAAACGCTTGTCATATACAGTCTGATATTCTATCTTTTCTGGGCGGTATTCAATTTTTTCGCAAAGCCGTTTTTGGCGGAAAATATGAGTGATGTTTGGGCAGCCTTCATTGAGGACGGTATCGTAAAAAATCTTGCATGGACATTGCCTGCGGTGCTGCTGCTCAAAAAATACAGCGGCTCGTTTTTCGTAGAATTGCCAAAGCTCTATAAGCCTAATAAAGAATGTATAAAGTATTTGTGGGTATATCCTGCCGCAATGCTGGTTCTGCTTTTAAAACCTGCAATAAACGGCGGAATAAAGATCGCAGACAGCTTCGGCTTAGGCTATATTATCATATTTATTTTTGTAGGTATAACCGAAGAAACGGTATTTCGAGGCTTTCTGCTGAACTCAACTTATGAGAGGCACAATGAAGTATCAATCGCAGTAAACGCAGTAATGTTTCTGCTCATACATTTCCCTATATGGATATACAGCGGTCAATTTGCAGGAAACATCACCTCGGGTGGATTTATCACGATAATTTTATTGAGCGTTTTTTTCTCGTTATTGTTTTTCAAAACAAAAAGCCTGTTTATACCTATCACATTACATATGCTTTGGGATCTGCTCATATTTATGTTTTTTGAGCAGGCGTAATAATACAAAAAATAAACAACCAAAAAGCCGTAATCTCAAAAAATTACGGCTTTATATATTATCTCGGCATTTCTTTTCTGTTTACGAAGAATAGTTTCCGGTGTTATATTTATTCC
>JAFOMO010000083.1 GCA_017418905.1 Clostridia bacterium
AAAAACCTGCCGTCGTTTAGATGTGCCGTAGATTTAGTCGGCAGTCGGCACTTTAAAATCGCCGGCATACTGACGTATGTCAAGATTTTTTGTGCAAGATGACGGCTGAAGATACGGTGCAGATGGGCGGCGTGAGGTTTTTAGAGGTGCCCTTGTATTATTGGCATTAATTGTACAACATATTTCCTGACAATTCTGAAGCCGTACTCATACGGCATTATACCCTTTCGTATAATCGCTATGCGAAAGGGTATAACGATTTTATACAATAATACTATTTTGTTATATCACACAAAGTATAATTTTGTCAAGAGATCAAGGCAAAATACACCTCAACTCAATTATACCACACTTTCAATTAACACGAAAGTATTACAGCAAACAAAACTATATAAAAAAATTTGTATAAATTGACTTCTCGACCTGCTGATATTCGCAGACATACACAATATAATTGTACGGTAATGTCTGCGAACTCTGCCGTTATATCTGTTTACTGTATAAAGCTGGTTGCAATTCTTTTTTCTGATTCATCGGGAGAATAAACAAACTCATACATTTTATCTTTCGTATAAAAGTATTCGGGCAATCCGGGGGTTACTTTAAAATCAAAGGTATCAATGATAATAAGCTTAACCTTCATTCTCTGCGGGATAATACTCTTAATATAAACGCTTACCGGCATACCCGACTTCAAACCGGGTTTTATCTCTGCAAGTCCTGCAAGATTTGGAGTAAGCTCAATAAAAGCGCCGTAATCCTCAACACTTCGCACAATTCCCGAAACGGTTTCTCCTGGTTCAAACATATCTGCGTTTTCCTGCCATGTTCCGAGCAGCTCTTTGTGCGTCAGACAAATGCGGCCGCAGTCGTTGCTTTTTACAACAGCTTTGATGTCTGTACCGACAGTAAATCTTCTTGACGGGTGGTCTATCCTTGATACGGAAATTGAATCAATGGGCAGCAGAGAGGCAATTCCGCAGCCGATATCGGCAAAAGCGCCGAATTGCTCAAGGTGAGTTATTTTCGCCGGAATAACATCTCCCGGCTCAAGCTTCATAACATAGTTATCCATACAGCGCTGCTGTGCAAGCCTTCTTGACAAATAAGCTATCGGTCTGCCCTCGATATCTCTTTCCACTGCGGTAACGATAAAACAGACAGGTCTGTTTACACGGGAGATGATCGCAATATCTCTGACTTTTCCTTCTCTGATACCCAAAGCACCCTCGTCACGGGGGATAATCCCCTTTATACCGCTGATGTCGAGTATCATATTATGCGAGGAGTCGCATAAGCTTACAGTCGATTCGAGTATTCTGCCCTCGTGCAAAGCCTCAGTAATACCTGATAAATTCTTTAAGTATGATTTGTTATCGTATGTTTCGAGCAGTCCGCCCTCAGGAACAAATTGTGTCATTTTCATGTATCCTTTCTTTAGGGAACAATAAAGCCCTATAAATTCCTGATGAATTTATATGCTGTACATACGTCAGATTATACCGAAAAAACTGCCGTAAAAAATGCGGCAGTTTGTGAATAGATTATTTTA
>JAFOMO010000084.1 GCA_017418905.1 Clostridia bacterium
ACGACTTCTCCGTTCACGCAGTTAATAAAGTAAAAGTCGGCGGCTTTGAGATCACCAAAGAAGTGCAGGACGCTTCGGGCAATAAAGTTACAGGCGATAGCACTGAGTTTGAATTTGATATTGGTATTGAGCTTCCTCATGAAACCGATTATGTAACCTTTGGTACGAAAAAAGCGTCACAGTCTTCAAAGTATTCTTTAGACGGCTTGCCGATAGGCACTAAGGTCAAGATAACAGAGAAGCCCAAAGACGGCTATGAAGTTCAGGGTACAAACCCGGTAGAAATTACGGTCAACAGTACTACCGATACCGATACCGATACCACGGCTGTTACGGCTAAATTTGTCAACAAGCAGGTTGACCCTGCTCCCGTTGACTTAAGCCTTGAGGGTATAAAGAACCTGGACGGCAGTCCGTCAAGCGAAAAGTTTAAGTTCACATTGTATAGTGATGAAGCTTGTACAACGAAAGTAGCCGGACCTGTTGAGAACGATACGAACGGTAAGTTCGAGTTTACAAAATTTGCCACAATTAACAAAACTAAGTATGATTCATTAACAGGTAACCCGAAAACTGTATCTTATTATGTAAAAGAAGAAACACCTGCCGATGATAAATACACAGGTGACAGCACTGTTTATAGGGTTACTTATGTTATTACTCTTGATATGGCAAACAACAAGTATACTTCTTCTGCTCCGCGAGTAGAAGTTAAAAACAGTGCAGGTGAGTGGACACCGGCAACAAACGTTGTATTCAACAACACGACAAAGCCGGGTGAGGTTGAAGTTCTCAAAAAGGGCAGCGACAACAAAACATTAAGCGGTGTTACAATTGCATTAGTTGCGGCAGAAGAGGTTAGCGGAAAGTGGCAGCCAAAATCAGGCGCAGCGGAAACAACAAAGGTTACAGGCACAGACGGTAAAGCACTGTTTACCGATATACCGGCAGGTGACTATGTTGTATATGAGAAGCAAGCAGCCGCAGGTTATGAGCTTTTCGATGAGTATATACATGTAAACGTAACGGCAAACAACAAAGCCGAAGTTACCATGACAGACCCCAAAACAACTCAGCTTCCGAAAACAGGCGGTATAGGCACTGTATTGTTTATCACTATCGGTGTACTGCTTATAGCAGGTGCAGTTTATTTGCTCAAGCCCTCAAAGAAAGACATTGAGAAAGCAAAAGCAAAAAAGAGAGATGTTTAAGCATTTTGTGTTCTGACAGCAAGATGATTATACATATACTCGAACAATCAAAAATGAACCGTTTGTGAGGACAAATGGTTTATATAAAAATCATAAATCTTAGAAAGAAGGAGTAAAAAAATGAAAGCAAAAAGATTTTTAAGTATCTTGGTAGCAGTTCTCATGATGGTATCTTGCTTTGTTGTAGGAGCAAGTGCCGCTGTTGTTAAAAAGCAGGATAAAGGTACATTGAACATTCACCTTTATGAAAATGCAGAAAATTTGGGATTAAGCCCCGATGATCTGACAGGAACTCCCGCTGATTTGGCCGCAGGAGAATATAAAGGCGTACCCAATGTTAAATTTGCAATTGTACAGGTTGCAGACGACGCTGTTATCGAAACAGGTAAAACAGCAAAAGACGTAGAAACATTGGACGGCGGAAAGTCTTATGAAGCAACAACAAATGCAGACGGTCTTGCTTCTGTTACAGTTGACGCAGGCCGTTATAAGGTTTATGCAACAGATAAGCCCGCAAATGTTGGCGATCCGGTTGCTTTCCTCGTTGACGTTCCTATGACAAACAAAGACGGTAATGGCTTTAACGATGTTGTTGATGTATACCCGAAGATCAAGGTTACTCGCGATAAGCCCACAGTTGATAAGCTCGTTGCAGCGGTAGTTAACGATACAGAGCCCGACGACGAAAAAGATTATACATATCTTGCAAACCTCGATCACGATCAGGAGGCTTCTTGGAGAATCGTTGCAACTGTTCCCACAAATATCAGAGAGTTCAATAAGTATGAACTTATTGATATTGTAAGCGATGATCTCGTTATTGATCCCACTTCTCTTACAATCAATGGTCAAAAGGCAGACGCTGACGGCAAATTCCAGTCTTACATCAAGAGCGCAAAGTTTGAGGGTCAGACTCTTACTGTTAAAGTAGATCCCAAAACTGTTCCAATGGCCGATATAGTTGTTAAGTTCAGAACAAAAATTAAGGATAACAAAGCAGGTGTTGAGATTCCTAACCACGTTACACTTGTTTATAATGACAGTACATTAATCACAAACCCCGATTATGATGACACTAAGCCCGAAGACGAAGATACTAACCCGAAAGAAGTTCCTTCTGAAGAAGACGACAAAACAAACAACTGGAAGAACCCTGAAAATTATGACACGGATACTCCGGGTGATGATTATGATCCTTATGTTTGGACAGGCGCTTTGAAGGTTATCAAGGTTGACGATAAGGGCAACAAGATCAGCACAAACGAAGTTGAGTTTGAGCTTTACAAAGATGACAAAACAACACTCGTTACTAAACTCAAAACATTTGACGGCGAGGCTTACTACACAGGTCTTGCAAACGGCACATATTATCTTTATGAAACAAAGGCTCCCGCAGGTTATGAGCTTAACCCGACTCCCGTTGAGGTAGTAATCGGCCCCGAATTTGATACGGCAAAAGTATCTGTAAACTTTGAAAACATTCCTTCCACAAAGCTTCCTCTCACAGGTGGCATGGGCGTAGGTATTTTCGCACTTATCGGCTTTGCATTTGCAGCAGTCGGCGGCGCATTCTTCTTTAAGTCAAAGAAGGTATCCGACTAATATTAAAGCATTTATTGCTGAATGAAAAGGACAATGTTCTATGAAAACTAAAAAATTTTTAGGTGTCCTTTTAACAATGGTTCTTGTTCTGGGAGTGCTTGCACTCCCGGCAAGAGCTGCCGTTAAAGACACAACAAAGGACGTTACCCTTACAATTTATGCACTTGAGGCTTCCGACGGAAGCGAGGTAACCGTAGACGCTTCTGTTACCGGAGAAGAAATAACCATTACCGACAGAAAGCCTGTTGAGGGTGCGTCGTTCTTGCTTTACAGAGTTGCAGATGATGAAACATCAACAGTTGTTCCCGATGGTGTAACTCCCATTGAAACTGACAGAACAGATGCACAAGGCCGTGTAAGCGTTGTTATTCCGGCGGAGCAGCAGGGCAGGTATCTTGTAGTTGAAGCTGCAATGCCCGTAAATGCAAAAGGCACTACTGTTCCGTTCTTGGTTGATCTGCCTATGACAAACCCCGAGGGTACAGATTATATGTACGAGGTGTTTGCATATCCTAAGCAGGTCATTGAGGAGGAAGAGATAATCGACTCTGATACAGATTTCCCCGATCCGCAGGTTACAAAGGAAGTATCCGGCGACAACGGCGAAACATACGGCGATACTGCAAACATTGACTCATATCACGGTCAGAAGGCATATTGGAGAATTACAGCCGAAGTACCTTCATGTATTGCCGATATGACGATATTCAATGTTAAAGACGTTCTCGATTACAGACTTATTCCCCCGCAGGTTTCAGAGGTTGAAGTAAAATCAGACGGAAAGGATATTCCGAAATCAGCATATACTGTTGAAATTTCGGGACAGACCATTCTTGTAAAGTTTGATCCCAAAGCACTTACGTCATATACTGCTGTTCAGGTAATATTCCCGACAGCTATTGACATAAGCACACCCGAGGCATTGAACACAAGAATTGAGAACCTGGCTTCTCTTACCTTTACGGTAGTTGCTCCCGAATTTGTATCCGATGAAGATACAGATGGTATAATAGATCATACTGATGTCGAAACAACCGATACTGATGCCACAACAACAGAAACCGAAACAATTATTACAACTATCGTTGAGGTTTGGACGGGATCTATTGAAGGCTTTAAGCACGACAAAGACAATAAAGCTTTGAGCGGTGCCGAGTTTACACTTTATTCAGATAAAGACTGTAAAAATGTCGTTGCAAAAACAACCTCTGATAAAGAAGGTCACTTCTATTTCACAGGCTTGAAGGACGGCACATATTATTTGAAAGAAACAAAAGCCCCCGACGGTTATCAGCAGAACAATAATGTTCTTGAAGTGAAGATCGACGGTAAAAAGCAGTCTGTGGTCAAGATAGATGTACTAAACGTGCCGAAAACAGATCTGCCGCTCACGGGCGGCGCAGGCGTAATAGGCATTACGCTTATAGGCGCAGCAGTAGTATTGACAGGCATATTGTTTATTGTAATTGCTTTCAAGAAATACAGAAAAGCAGGTTATTCCGCAGCATAAAAATGTAAACGGGTAATACCAAAAAATCAAGGACGGTCTTAGTGATCGTCCTTTCTTTTTGGTTACGAGTTTTCTAAAAAAGTGAAATTTTCTGTAAAAGTGGAATTTGGAAAGTGGAAAGTGAAATTTTTGAAAGCAGAAAATATATTCGCAGCAAAAACTTAGGAACTGTGAAGAAATAACTTTTAAATTTATGCTTAGGAATCGTCAAGAAATAACTTGCACTTTCAGGCTCGCCTAATTTGCCCTGTGTGTCGTTACAATACCTTGAAATACGTCAGTATTCCTGCGGTATTGTGCCT
>JAFOMO010000085.1 GCA_017418905.1 Clostridia bacterium
AGGCACAATACCGCAGGAATACTGACGTATTTCAAGGTATTGTAACGACACACAGGGCAAATTAGGCGAGCCTGAAAGTGCAAGTTATTTCTTGACGATTCCTAAGCATAAATTTAAAAGTTATTTCTTCACAGTTCCTAAAGGTTAATGCTATTCAAAAAGTTTTGCAAGCAGCCATTGCACACTGCACACTGCACATTGAAAATAATTCCACTTTTAAAATTAATTATTTGGAAAGCTCTTCCGCTCTCTTGGTGCAAGCCTGCATTGCCTCAATAACCGAGTTGTAAAAGTCCTTTTCGTCTAACTTTTCCAATGCTTTGAGAGTTGTGCCGCCCGGGGAAGATACCTTCTTTATAAGCGTGTCTATATCATCGCCCGACTTCTCTATCATCTCCGCACTTCCTCTGAAGGCTGCGCAGATAAGTCTTAGTGCTTTTTCTTCGTCAATGCCTTCCTGCTTTGCATAGTCTGCCATAGCCTTTGCAAATAAGTAAATGTATGCAGGGCTGCTGCCGTTTACGGCTATAACGCTGTTCATCTGAGCCTCGTCAAGTATTTCTGCAACACCGCCGTTTGCAAACATACCGTAAACTATCTCGAAATCCTCGTCGCTGATGTTTCTTCTGCAAAGAGCAGACGCACCCTGTCCGAGCAAAAGAGGAGTGTTAGGCATAACACGAACCATTGCGCACTCACAGCCCAAAGCCTTTGCAATGTAGTCTGTAGAAATACCTGCGGCGATAGTAACAATTACCTTGTCTTTGCAGTCTGCCTTTGACAAGCTTTCCAATACCTCAGCATAGTTCTGCGGCTTTACTGCCAGTACGATAATATCGCAGCTCTCGCCAACGCTCAAAACGGAGTCTGTTGTATTAACTCCCTTTTTACGCATAATTTCAAGCTTTTCTTCAAGTACGTCAAATACTGTGATTTTCTGTGCGTACTCAGCGTTTGTTCTGATAAGTCCGTCAATGATCGCAGTTGCCATATTGCCTGCGCCTATAAATCCAACCTTTTTCATATAGATCACCTTTTAAAATATTTTTTTAGCTTTATTTTATATATTGGTATTAAGACCGCAAGAGTACGGTCATATATGCAAAAGAATATGTTTGCAAGTATCAGTATTGCCCACGGAACATAATACTGCCCTATCATATAGCTTTCTTTGGGTACTCCCAAAAGATAGACAGTCAAAAAGAAAACCGCTGTGCAGGCGGCATTGAATACGGCTGCTTTACACAAAAAAAGAAGAACCCTTTTGTGTATGGTGCGCTCCAGAAAAAGCTTTAGTACGGGGTAATACCCGAAAAAAGCAATGAACAAAGATGCCGCTTCTTTGTCTGTGACAAACAAAGCCGATAATACCGACACGCAAAAATAGCCTACAAGGGCATATTTGCCCGATAATTCTTCTTTGATAACGGCAATGCAAAAGCTTGCAAGCGTGACAAAGCAGTAAGACGCAGACGACAAAACACCCGACAACAGCAAACATACAAGACAAAGCGAGCTGAATATACCGCCGAAAGCTATGTTAAAGCTTTTTGCTTTATACTGTTCATATCTCATTGAATGCTTTTTTTGTGTCTGAATGCTCTCATAAAGCTTTCACGGGCATTTTCAAGATAAACGTGCAGAGTGATCTTCTCACAGTTATCACCGGTGCAGGAGTTAAGCTCTTTAACGAGAGAGGAATACTCATCCTTGAACGGCACTGCATTTTCAGCCTTGCGTGCATATACGATAGCCTCGCATGGGCGTCCTCTTTTGTAGAGAATATATCCTTTCAGGTAGTTCCACTCGCTCATTGACGATAAATTGTTCATACCGTCAAGCAGAAGCTCTGCGTCCTCAAAGCGAGAGGCATTAATAAGCCTGCGAATGTCGGCAAACTCGGAAGAACCGTTTTCTCTGCTGCGTGCGTGTGCTATTGCATAATCGTAAGCAGAGTTCAGCTCTTCTGCTTTATTTGCTTCATCTTTAAATAATGCATATTTTATTCTGTATGCTTTTTTTATTTCGTCCTCGGTAGACTGTTCTGTTATTTCAAGCAGTTCATAGTAATTCATATTCATACCTTCTGCAAATTATCTATTTTTCATTCTTTTGTACTCTTATCGTGTGGTATCGCATATATTTTACTACATAAAAGGTGCTGTGTTAATTAACAATGTGTAAATTTTGAATGAAGAAAAGTAAGTGTGTATCCATTTGATAATGCAATACTTGATTTTTTCGTGTGTATATAGTAAAATATAGACGTAATATACTTTTTTTCAGAGGTGACTTTTTTATGCCTATAGAAACAAAAAAGATCAGGACGAAAAATCCTAACGTGTATCTGAGGGTTGCTCAGGGACACTTTGCCACTATGCACATTCACACTAACTATTTTATTGACGTTACCATTCAGAAAATGCGTCTTGCAGACATAAAGGCGGTTGCAAAGGAGCTTGCAGAGGATTTCAGAGCAAGCACTATTGTTGACAGTATTCTCTGTATTGACGGTATGGAAACGGTAGGCACTTGTATGGCTGAGGATCTTACAAACGAAAACTATGAAAACGTAAACGCCCGTCAAACTATATACATCATGACGCCCGAGTTTATTACAGGCGGACAGATCGTATTCAGAGATAACCATGTGCCTATGCTTCAGGGTAAAAATGTGCTTATTCTTGCTGCTTCCGTAACCACGGGCAAAAGTGCGATAGCCGCAATGGACGCAGTTAATTATTACGGCGGAAACGTGGTAGGCGTTGCCTCTATCTTTGCAACGGTTGACGAGTGCGACGGCGTTCCCGTAAAGTCGATCTTCGACCCTAACGACCTGAACGGATACGAAAGCTATAAGCCTAATGTTTGTCCTCATTGCGCAAACGGAGAAAAAATAGACGCTATTGTAAACAGCTACGGTTTCTCTGTTTTGTAAAGAAATAATACTGTCATTTTTGGGAGGAAAAAATGAGCTGCAAAAAAATATACACCACAGATTCATTGGTAGATATGCTGCTTGACAGCTATTGCAACCACGAGCTGATATGCCGTATCGACCAGGATAATATGATAAACAAAGACGTTCTTATCAGCGTTACAGACGAGATAAGAAAGATACTTTTTCCGGGCTTCTTTGACAACAACAAGGTCAGAAGCGAATACGCAAGATTTCTTGTCGGAGAAAAGTTAGAGTTTATACAGTATAATCTGAAAAAACAGATCGCAAAGGCTTTAGATAATCTTCCCGAAAACAAAGACGCAGACAGAGAGACTATTATCGAAAAGGCAGGGGAGATAACTCAGAGCTTTCTCGAAACTCTGCCGAAAATGAGAGATTATCTTCAAACGGACGTTGAAGCGGCTTACAACGGAGACCCTGCCGCTTTCAGTACAGATGAGATAATTTTCTGC
>JAFOMO010000086.1 GCA_017418905.1 Clostridia bacterium
ACAGACGATATTCTGCCCGAGGCTTATGCTGTCTGCCGTGAAGCGTCGTGGCGTGTGCTTGGTATGAAGCACTTCCCCGTACAGATAATAGGCGGTATAATACTTCATCAGGGACGTATCAGCGAAATGAAAACAGGTGAAGGTAAAACTCTTGTCGCAACTTTGCCTGCATACCTTAACGGTCTTACCGGCAAGGGAGTTCACGTTGTTACGGTAAACGACTACCTTGCAAGACGTGACTCCGAGTGGATGGGCAAGCTGTACCGTTATCTCGGACTTACCGTCGGTCTTATCGTACACGACTTGAAGCCCGAGGAGAGAAAGAAAGCTTATGCAGCCGATATTACATACGGCACAAACAACGAGCTGGGCTTTGACTATCTGCGTGACAATATGGTAGTATATAAAGAAAACAAGGTGCAGAGAGGTCACAATTTCGCTATTGTCGATGAGGTAGACTCCATTCTCATAGACGAGGCGAGAACTCCGCTTATCATTTCGGGTGCGGGAGATAAGTCCTCCGATATGTATGAGCGTGCAAACGTTCTTGCAAAAACCTTGAAGAAGAAGGTCTTTGAAGAGGTAGACTCAAAAGAGGATAACGAGGATTATTACAAAGAACATAATATCGACTATATTGTAGATGAAAAAGCACGTACAGCTACTCTTACACAGGTCGGCGTTAAAAAGGTCGAGGAGTACTTTAATATAGAAAACCTCACAGACCCCGATAACCTTGAAATACAGCACCATGTAAACCAGGCTATCAAGGCATGGTCTGTTATGAAGCGTGATATAAACTACGTTGTAAAGGACGATCAGGTAATTATTGTTGACGAGTTCACAGGTCGTCTTATGTACGGCAGACGCTACAACGAAGGACTTCACCAGGCTATCGAGGCTAAAGAGGGAGTAAAAGTTGAAAGCGAAAGCAAAACGCTTGCAACTATCACGTTCCAGAATTATTTCCGTTTGTATACAAAGCTTTCCGGTATGACAGGTACTGCAATGACAGAAGAAGCAGAGTTCGGTGAGATATATAAGCTTGACGTTGTAGAGATACCCACAAATAAGCCTGTTCAGAGAGAAGATCTTCCCGACGCTATTTTCTCCACAGAAAAGGGAAAATTCGAGGCTGTTATAGAAGATATAATAGAAGCTCACGAAAAGGGACAGCCCGTTCTTGTAGGTACTATATCTATCGAGAAATCGGAACAGCTCAGCGCAATGCTCAAAAAGAGAGGTATTACGCATAATGTCCTGAACGCAAAGCACCACGAAAAGGAAGCCGAGATCGTTGCTCAGGCAGGTAAAAAGGGTGCAGTAACGATCGCCACTAATATGGCAGGACGAGGCACCGATATTATTCTCGGCGGTAATGCCGAATACATGGCAAAGGCTGAAATGAGAAAGCAGGGTATTCCCGAGGAGTACATTTCAGAGGCAACAGGCTTTGCAGATACCAAGGACGAGGAGATCTTAAAGGCAAGAAAGCTTTATACCGAATTAAACGATAAGTTTAAAGAAGAAATCAAGGGCGAAGCCGAAGAGGTAAAAGAAGCAGGCGGTCTGTTCATTATGGGTACAGAGCGTCACGAGTCAAGACGTATAGACAATCAGCTCAGAGGACGTTCGGGCAGACAGGGTGACCCGGGTAAATCTCGTTTTTATCTTTCGGGCGAGGACGATCTTCTCAGACTTTTTGCAGGCGACAGGATAAAGACCATTATGAGTACATTCAATGTTGAGGAGAATGTACCTCTTGAAAGCAAGGCTTTGTCAAGAGTTGTTGAAAACTCACAGAAAAAGGTCGAGGACAGAAACTTTGATATTCGTAAAAATGTACTCCAGTATGACGATGTTATGAATAAACAGCGTGAGATCATTTACGGTCAGAGAGATAAGGTTCTCAACGGCGAAGATATAAGAGATTCTATTATGAGTATGATAGAGCAGACTATCGAATCAACAGTTGACAGATATTTGCCTGATGATTATACAAAAGAAAGCTGGAATTTCGAGGCACTCAAAGAGTTCTATAAGGGTTGGCTTTTAGAAAGCAATGATGAAGATTTCGATCTTACCGAAGAAGAGCTGCGTGAAACAGAGCGTGAGTACGTTATAAGCAAGCTTACAGAAAAAGCAAAGGCAATATACGAAGAAAACGAAAAGCTCCTTCCGCCTGCAATGATGCGTGAGGCTGAGCGTGTATATCTGCTCAAGAGCGTTGACCGTCATTGGATGGATCATATTGACGATATGGATCAGCTCAAGCAGGGTATCAGACTCAGAGGTTACGCACAGCATGACCCCGTAGTTGAGTATCGTCTTGAAGGCTTTGCAATGTTTGATGAGATGATAGAATCTATCCGTCAGGATACAGTAAGATATATGCTTGTTGTTCCGAAGAAGATATATGAACAGCAAAGACTTATGGCAGAGCTTCAGAAAGCAAGAGAGTTGCAGCTTCAGAAGCACCGTGAAGAGCTTCAGAAGCAGGCAGAGGCAAACGCCGCAAAGCTTGCACAGCAGGAGCAGGAGGCTGTGCAGATGATACTTAAAAGAGAACAGATCGCAAACCCGACCTGGACCAGCTCGGACGGAGAAACTAACCGCCCGAAAACAGTTCGCAAGACAGTAAAGCAGAAGGTCGGCAGAAACGATCCTTGCCCGTGCGGCAGCGGAAAGAAGTATAAGAAGTGCTGCGGACTTAAAGATCAGGACTAAATTTTTAATAAAAGCATATATTGAAAAGCTTAATTAAAAGTGGAAAGTTGAAAGTGGAAAGTGGAAATTTGCGGCGGCGAGTCGCCGCCGACATTATCGCAGTTATACATAATAAAACTGATACTTCGTTGCACGCAGTCAAACTGCATTCAATACTATACTAGGTTTTTTAGAGAAATACACTTTTTGATTAAAAATAATTCCACTTTCCAAATTCCACTTTATAAATAATTCCACTTTCCAAACTCCACTTTCCCAACATCACTCTTTCAACTCTGTAAACTTATTTAAAGATATACTTGCAAAAGCTTTACGGGAGTGATATAATAATCAAGGTAATATACGGAAATATCCGCATATCGTATAAATATGCCGCAAATGCGGTAAGGAGGAAAATTCAAAATGGTAGACTACAAAGCTAATATGAAAGCACCTATCTATTATCAGTCAGACTGCAATCTCTCTCTCCTTGACGGTCAGACAATTGCAATTATCGGTTACGGCAGCCAGGGTCATGCTCATGCTCTTAACCTTAAAGATTCAGGCTGTCATGTAATTATCGGTCTTTACGAGGGCAGCAAGTCTTGGGCAAAGGCTGAGGCTCAGGGCTTTGAGGTATTCACAGCTGCTGAGGCTGCAAAGCGTGCAGACATCATCATGATCCTTATCAATGACGAGAAGCAGGCTGCTATGTATAAGAAAGACATCGAGCCGAACCTTGAAGAGGGCAATATGCTTATGTTCGCTCACGGCTTTGCTATTCACTTCGGTCAGATCGTTCCCCCGTCATTTGTTGACGTTACAATGATCGCTCCTAAGGGACCGGGTCATACAGTAAGAAGCGAGTATCAGGTTGGCAAGGGTGTTCCCTGTCTTGTTGCTGTTCAGCAGGACGCAACAGGCAAGGCAAAAGAAAGAGCTTTGGCTTATGCTTTGGGTATTGGCGGCGCAAGAGAAGGCGTTCTTGAAACAACATTCAGAACAGAAACAGAAACAGACCTCTTCGGTGAGCAGGCTGTTCTCTGCGGCGGCGTTTGCGCACTTATGCAGGCAGGCTTTGAAACTCTCTGCGAGGCTGGCTATGACCCGAGAAACGCTTACTTTGAGTGTATTCACGAGATGAAGCTCATCGTTGACCTTATCTATCAGTCAGGTTTTGCAGGTATGAGATATTCTATCTCCAATACTGCTGAGTACGGCGACTACATCACAGGCCCGAAGATCATCACAGACGATACTAAGGCTGCTATGAAGAAGATCCTCTCTGATATTCAGGACGGTACTTTCGCTAAAGACTTCTTGCTCGATATGTCACCCGCAGGCGGTCAGGCTCACTTCCGTGCTATGAGAAGAAAGGCTGCCGAGGCTCCGTCAGAGGTTATCGGTGAAGAGGTAAGAAAGCTTTACAGCTGGTCTAACGAAGATAAGCTTATCAATAACTGATACATACAAGCAATTTATAATACTTTGGGCAGGCTTGCTAAGGGTCTGCCCGGGGTTTTAGAACAAGTAAATAAACTATTAACATTTTTATTATAATAAGGGGACGCGATCACGCAAAGCGTCCCCTTTTTCAACACATTCCAAAGGACTGTGTTGAAATTCACCCCTTGCAAAGGGCTGGAGCATGCCTCAGGCGGCTAAGGTGAGCTGCTCCTTAGAACCCCGCAATCTTTTTTGAAAAAAAGTTTGACAAAAAACTTTAATTTTCATAATTTCTTTACTCATTCATAAGCCGTGATTTGCAGTTCTATCCAATACATAAGCAGATTTACAATTTTCTTTTGCTGTTCGCTTGTAAGCTGCGTATTTTCGGGAACTTTGTACCACTTATTAAGGCACCCGCGACAACAGCAAGCACAGGCATGCTGAGCGATAAAAACGGGGTGTCCTTTCATTGGCGTTTGCTTTCCGTCATTTGGTATATAGGC
>JAFOMO010000087.1 GCA_017418905.1 Clostridia bacterium
TTCGCAGGTCGGCTGTGTACTTACAGAACATATTCCCGCAGTTGTTTCAGTTTCAACGTGTGAATGGTCATGATTACAAATTCTCAGCGCAGTACAATTATATTCATCGTCCCATGTATATTCCGGTTCTCCCCAATCGTGACCTATTGCAGGGTCTATAATACTAAACACCTGCTGAGTCAACTCTTCATCAAGGTAGTATTTGTTTTCATATATCCAGCACTCCAGAGTACCGTCCTCTGTGCAAGTCGGAGGAACTGCCTCTTGATGTATCACCTCTCTGTACACGTTAACTGTACATTGTTCATATGTTCCGTCGTCTGTTACTGCCGTAATAACTGCCTTGCCCTTGTCTTTTGCACGCAAAAGCCCGTTTTCTACCGTTACAACAGAAGGATCATCGGAAGTCCACGTTACACTCTGATCCTTTGAGCTTTCGGGCGTTATATTATAAGTGAGCGTATATAAAGAACCTACCGAAAGATCAAGATATGTTTCGCTGAGTATGAGGTCTGTTATATAAATTCTGGGAATACCGTATTTTTCGGCATAACGGTCTGCATAAGAATCCATACAGCAATAAAAAACAACGCTGTCGCAGTTGCGAAATGCACTGTCGCTGATATAATTAACAGATTTCGGTATCACGATCTCCTGAAGGCTCTTACAGCCCGAAAATGCGTCCTGACTGATCGTTTTTGTACCCACAGGCAAGGTTATGCTTTCAAGCGTTCTGCAATTGATAAAAGCTTCGCTTGCAATGCCCGTAAGGCTGTCGGGCATTTTTACAGTTTTAAGCTTTGAACAACCGTAAAACGCACGGTAGCCTATGCCTGTAACATTATCGGGTATTTCTACATTCTCCAAAGATGTACAGCCTAAGAAACAATATTCTCTGATAGAAGTTAAGCTGTTAGATATAGTAACGCTTTTCAGACTTTCGCAATAGCAGAACACACGGTCTTCAACGCTTACTACGCTGTCGGGTATAACTATGCTTTCAAGCGATTTACATTCAGAAAATGTAGATCCGTATATGATCGTAAGATTATTTGACAAGGTTATGCTTTTAAGCGATGTACACTCTCTGAACGCAATACTTCCTAAAAACGTAACACTGTCTGGAATTACAATATCGGTCAAAGCGCTGCACCCCGAAAAAGCACCGCCGCCAATACTTGTGACAGAGGGCGGTATATTGATATTATACATACCTGTACAATACCCGAATGCAGTAAGTCCTATCTTTTCAACACCATAGGGAATTACTATCTCGTTTAAAAGCTTGCATTGACAAAACGCATAATTTCCTATTTCCTTTACGCTGTTCGGTATTGTGTATGACGCACCGGCTCTTTTTGCAGGATAACACAAAATAACTGTCATATCAGAATTAAACAGTACGCCGTTGCTCGTTATACAACAGGGGTTTCCTGGTTCAATGCTTATAGTTTCAAGAGACGGGCAATAGCTGAGTACATCATCACCGAAAGATGTAACGCTTTTCGGAAAATAGACGCTGTTAAGTTCCGAACAATAGCTGAAGGCTTCTTTGCCTATTGTTTCCACTCCATCTGAAACCGTTACGCTTACAAGAGATTTACAGCTTGTAAAAGCGTCTTCTTCAATTGTCTTGACAGTTCCCGGAATAGTGACGCTTAACAGATTGCTTGAACGGGAGCACCAGCATTACAGCGCATAAAAGGCTTATAAGGAACTGTTCATCAATAACTTTTAATTTCTGCTTGTCCGATTTGCCCTGCACAGCGTTAAATTTTCTTGAAATACGTCAGTATTCCTGCGAAAATTTGCCTCGTGCAGAACAAATTGTCCTAAGCATAAATTTAAAA
>JAFOMO010000088.1 GCA_017418905.1 Clostridia bacterium
AGCACATCGGCGCTGCCTGCGAACCTATCGTCAAAAAGGGCGACAAGGTGACGGTCGGTCAGCTTATTGCCGACAGCACATCCTTCATGTGCGCCCCCATTCACTCCGGCGTTTCGGGTGAAGTCACCGCCATCGGCACCATCATTATGCCCAACGGCGCGGAGATCAAGACCATCGAAATCGAATCCGACGGCCTGCAGACCGTGTGCCCCGACATAGAACCTCCTGTTGTCACCAATGCCGACGAGCTTTACGCCGCCGTCAGAAAGTCGGGACTGGTCGGCCTCGGCGGCGCGGGATTTCCCGTGTCGATCAAGCTGAATTTCTCCCCCGAAAAGCATGTCGACACTCTGGTCATCAACGGCGCGGAGTGTGAACCTTACCTCACCGCCGATTACCGTGAATACAGCAATTCCGCAGGCTGTATCGGTAGACGATAAAACCGAAGAGAACAAAAAAACAATAAAAGAACGATTTGCCGGAATAAATACAGCAGTAGAGATTCCGAAAACAGAAAAAATTGATAAGTTGAGTATAGAACTTACTCGCTTTGAGGATATGAAAGCTTTTTCTGATGAAATAGCTTTACCAAAGAAAATATTGATCGACAAAACAATAAATTTGAAAACTCCGCACATAGTGTCTTTGCCGACAATTCCGAAAGTTGATTTTTCAGATATTCTTGCAAACGCAGACAGTGTATCTTTGAGGGGGAAAGAAAATCAATGAAAAACAATGAATTGCTTCTGACGATCGGTTTTGAAGCTGACGGCGAAGAGCTGATGTTGCTGCTATATAAAGACATTACGCTGAAAGCATTGATAGAAACAGTCTATTACGGACTAAAGGGAAATGACAGGCTGCATTATGATATGTTTAAAGCATATATAAAAACACATACAGAGCTTGTGGTATATTTCAGAGCAAAAAGAGAGCTTGAAGTTATAGACGTACAAACCAATCTTGACAAAAAGCTGTATGAGCTTGGCATTGTTACAACAAGCTGTGTAATAATTCCTCAAACTGATAGTGTAAGGCTGTCTATGCTGTTCCCTCGGTATGATATGCCTGCATTATGTGACAATCAGAAGTTAGAGTATAATATCAGCACAAGACGTATTGCAGTCGCAGAATCGTCTGTTATTGATATTCTTCCTGCCGGCGAATTGCCTGTTGGACAAAAAAGAAGTTATCTTGATGTAATAATACCAACGGTAATTTCAATGTCTGCACTGACATTGAGCCGTTTGCTCCTTGCTATGTTCAGAGATAATGCACAGGGCTTCTATATGGTAGCCATGATGCTTACGACCTCTGTTTCAACAATGGTAACTCAGACCTATAACTATTTTAAGCAGGGCAAAGAAAATGAAACATCTGTTGCCGAATGGAAAACAAATTACGAAAAATATCTCACAAGAATTTGGGATCGTATTCTTGAATGGCAGAAGAGTGATATTAACTATCTTTGTACGACATACCCAACAATGTCGGAGCTGTTTACAAAAACGGCAAACCTCGACAGAGCTGTGTTTGCAAGATCGCAGAACGACCTTGACTTTTTTAAGATAACATTGGGTTCGTCTGAACAGGTAGTGCCGATGTTTGAGATCAAGAACGAGAAGAAAGATGAGATCGTGACTGAGATAGGCTTTAAAATACATAAAGACGATAAGACAAGGCGCATAGAGATACTTGTTCCGCCCGAAAAGCTTGGGAAAAAAGCAAAAAACATTGCTCCTATCGAACCGGACGGACTTCTCACCGAGCTTCCGGATTTTCTTGCAAATAAGTATTTTCGCTATTTGCAGGCAGAAAATAACGGACAACTGCCTCCTTTGGTTCTTAATCTCAAAAATTGCGGCGCATTGGGAATAATCGAACCTGTCGCACATTATACCGAAAATTTTATAGATCATATAGTATTCGAGCTTGCTTATTATCACACTCCTGAGGATCTTCAATTTGTGTTCTTCTTTGAGCGTGAAGAGAATAAGCAAAAGCAAATGGAGAGAATAAAGCATTACAGAAATCTTCCTCATACAAATGAGCTGTTTGAAGACGCTTCTCAATTTGTTTTTACTAAAGAGAGTGCCGCTGTTGTTTTCGGAAAGCTTCAAGCAATAATGGGTGAGCGCACAAAGCAAAAGAGTGAAGAAGAGGACGAAGAATCTCAGGAACAGCAGACACAGATTGTATGCATAGTTTTTGATGATTATGATATAAAGGAAACAGGTTTTTCTCAATATCTTCCAACTCCTCCTGTTGAGGGCGAGGAGTACGAAAACAAAAACGGCTTGACTTTCATTTTTGCTTGCAGACATTTAGCCCAACTGCCCCGTTATTGCGGAAATATTATCGAAATGACAGGTTCAACGGGCGAACAAGCAAAGGTCAGCAGCAGATACAATGTATTATCGAGAGAAACTCTGAACAATCTCAGCAAAAGCGGCGGCAATAAGCAGTCGAATACTACTGATGATATTGAAAATCTTATTGATTATATAAAATTTAATAACAACTATATTTTTTATGAAAATACTCAACAGGGCGGTCAGGCTATCGCTCAGGCTTACGACAGAGCTTTCCGCCAATTAAGCGCAGTATATTACAGAAGAGTTGCCGAAAACGGTAATGTTCCCTCAATGGTTACTCTTTTTGAGTTGTACGGATATACTCCGGAAATGGTAAAAAGCGACAAGATACTCAATAATATTCTGGAGAATTGGTATACCTCAGATGTTACAAGAAATTTGTCCGTACCAATGGGTAAGAATGAACACGGTATTGTATATCTTGATCTGTACGAGAAGGCAGACGGACCTCATATGCTTGTTGCAGGAACTACCGGTTCGGGTAAATCGGAAACGATCATTACTTATCTTATCGGATTATGTATGAAGTATTCGCCTACCTACTTGAATCTTATGCTTGTAGATATGAAGGGCGGCGGATTTTCTAACAGATTAAGCTCGCTTCCTCACTGCGTAGGTGTAGTTGACGATACAGCAGGTGAGAGTGAGGGTATCTCAGCGGTATATATGCTCAAACGCTTTCTTGAAGTATTGAACGCAGAAATCAAGCGCAGAAAAATTCTGCTTAACGAGTTTGGAGTAGATACCGTAGATGCATATATTCGAGCAGAAAAAACGATTACAAAAATACTCAGCTGTGACTCAAGCCCCGAGCTTATGAAATCTTTGAATCCCAAGCAGACTGAACAACTGTATAAGCTTGCAAAACAGGGAAAATGGCCGGTCAGACTTTCTCATCTTGTACTTGTCGTCGATGAGTTTACCGAGCTTAAAAGATTCAGCAGTGAAAGTGATGACATAGACTTTATTGCAGAAATAACAACAATTGCAAGAGTTGGCAGAACCTTGGGCTTTCATATTATACTCGTATCTCAGAATATTGAGGGTGCAATTACCGAGGATATAAGAATTAACTCAAAGTCAAGAATTTGTTTGAAGGTAGCAACAAGAGCCGCTTCAAAAGAAATGCTTGACGGCAGACCCGATGCTGCGTCTCCGACAATGCCGGGCAACGGCCGTGCATATCTGCTTGTCGGAACAGGCAGTAAGTTTATGTATTTCCAGTCGGCATATACGGGCGCAAATAAAGACGAGAATATAGAGCCTGTTGTTACTGCTGCTCAGGTGCTGCCTTGTGGTAATCACAACAAAAAGTTCTATGTATCGACAAAGGATAACGACAGAATAAAGCAATCATCAAAGAATGTAAGCGAGCATGACACACAGCTCAGTTATATTGTTCAGACTATTAATACAATAAAAGACGCAAATGACAATCAGCAGTATTTCAGCATACCGAGAGAAATATTCAAACGGCCGCTCAGAAGTGAAACGCCTGACCCGACAGAGTGGAGATGATAATTATGGCAATAGAGAAAATGACATGTGTCTTGGGCAGGCAGGATATACCTGTCATACAGGAACAGCCCGAGTTTACAGTTGATCTTTTAGACTCGAATATACTATTGTTTGGTCAACCTATGAGCGGAAAGACAAATCTGATAAAGTTGCTTATCACAATTTCTCATAAGCTTTACAGAGAAGATACAGAACAGATCTTTATTCTCGATTTCGGCGGCGCACTTGCCGAGTATGAAAGTCTGCCGCTTGTTGCTGCTTATTTCGATAACGCAAACGAAGAATATGTTAAGCGTGTTTTCAAGCTGATGGAAGACCAGCTAAAAGACAATATCAAAAAGTTGAAGGGTAAGAATTATCGTGCGGCAGGCGATAACCAACCTATACATACAACATTGTATATAGACAATGTTAATGCTTTTCTTGACGAGCCGAGATATACCGCATATCATGAAAAGCTTGCAAAGCTATGCAGAGACGGCTTGTCAAAGGGAATTACTATTGTAATGACAGCAAGCACAACAAAGGGACTTAATTCATATATCAGCAGCTTTAAGCAGAAAATTGCGCTTGAAATGCCTGCCGACAGCTACTCTGAAATATTTAATCATAAGGTAATACCTGTTGGCAATAACGCAGGTCACGGATTTGCAAATGTAACTGTTGTCCCCTCCGATATTACAGGAACATTCCCACTACAGCTTGCTTATGAGCTTCAACTCAATATAGCCGATAATATAAATGATGAATATTTTAAGGCAAATCTGAATTATTATTTCGGCAGCAGAACAGTCAAGAAGTATAAAAGATTTCCTGATGTTCTTACTTATCGTGAATACGAAGCCTTTACACAAGGTTATGAGCAAGAGTACGGTAGTGTCAGTGTAGGTCTTGATTATACCGAATGTAAAAGTGTAGCAGTCGATTTTGATTATACAAAAACAATTGCAATATACGGAAAAAAAGGATTTGGAAAGACTAATCTTTTACGTGTTATACTTAAAAGCTTCATAGAAGATCCGAAATATAAATTTGTGCTTTTCGATGACGGAAGAGCTCAGCTCAAAGAGTTTGATCTTAAAATATCTCAAGAGAGAAAGCAATATATTGAAGGCTTTGAAGAAATGCCGATGCTCAATAAAGGTAATCCGCAGATGTATAAGCTTTCTCCTATGCAGCAGTTTATTAAGCTGATACATGAAAACTATATGGAGCTTACACAGCTGAGAAGACTTAGTACGCTTGTAATGGCAGAAATATTCGGTGCAGGTGTAACGACTCCTTCAAATGCAGGAATGTATGATTCAAGAAATACTGTATTTGTACTGCAAAGCAAATTTCTGTATGTCAATTCAATAGCTTCAAAGGATTTTATGGAGGTTATTTTGCCTTTGCTTGCCGCACGTGCCGAAGAAATGAACTGGATATTTATTTTTACAGACGTAAAGTCTATCAGCGACAGCGAAACAAGAGATAATTTTAATTCTACTATAGGAGCGGCATTTTTGCTTGATAATATAGCTGAATTTGTAGGCGAAAGAGGTAAAAAATCCGTGTTCGGAAATATGGATATCAAAGCATTGAAAGAAGAATATGCCCGCTGTGAAGAGGGTGACGGATACTTTTACTCAATTGAAAAGGATGACCTGAAAAAGCTGAAATTTATAAAAACAGAGGAGGAAAGCTAAATGGCTAACGGTGAGTTTATCAGAGCAGATATAGGAAAGTTTGAAAGCTTTATGTCTGAGAGCGAAGACTGTATTCGTGAATTTGGCGAGATAAGAGATGAGTTCGAGAGAATTAATTCGACTCTTCTTCAAAATTGGGACGGACTGGGCAAAGCCTCCTATGAAAATGTAGTATCTCATGTTACCGAGAAAATAGGCGGTATAAACGATGTTATCAATACGATAAACGACAGCGTTATAAAGGATATAGTTGAGTATTATAACAAGCTCGATAAAGAATTGGGAGATTACAACAGAACAGCCGGAGAACCGAAAGAGGGTGAGTGATTATGCCTTCCGAAAAGGGAGCAGGTGTGTTTGCTACCGTAAATACTTTAGAAAAAGAAAAGTCGGGTGAATCATCAAGGGTAATGTTAACAACAGTGCCGGAGAATTATCCCGATACTATATATAATCTCATATTCAGAGAGTTCGATGAGGAGAACCAAGAATGAACAGCTCAGTGATCAAGGGTACGGAGTTTAGCTATCGTATAGATACGGAACACGGCATAAATCATGACGGATTTATTGCAGAAGGTACAGAGAGTATAGTTTTCAAGGGCGTAAAATACGGCGGAGATCTGAGATATTCATGTGCACTTAAATTTAAGCCGAAATATCGTCTTGACGACTTTATGGAAAGGGAATACAAAATTCTCGAATCATTGCAGACCTGCAGATCTGTTGTGCGTGTACTTGATGTAATTGAAGACCTCGGAGATTTTTATCTTCCATACGGAAACGGGGAAATAAACAACGATTATTTCTTTTGTGTTGTAGAGGAATTTATTGACGGTGATTCATTACAGGACTTTTGTATAAAGCAGTGGTTTGCATACAATTTGAGTACAAAACAATGGGAACGTAATACAACAGAATATACTTATCGAGAAATAGTTAAGTTCCAGAATCTGATCATACAGTTCATGATAAACCTGTGCGAGATCATGAAGTTTATCTCAAACATTAACGAGAAAAACGGAAAAACCGATTCAAACAAGCCTATCATTCTTCACTGCGATATTAAGCCGGAAAATATAATGGTAACAAAGCATGGAAAAGAGCTTGTACTTATAGACTTCGGCAGATCCCGTGATTTCAGAGAGGGTTGGACATATACTCATTACAGCGATCCTTATTCCATGACATTTACCGCAGATTACAGCGACCGCCAGTGGCAGGACGTCGGAAAAGAGAACGTATATGCCTACGGTACAGTAGGATATGCCGCTCCCGAGTGTTTTGCCTCGGCAATAAGCGGAATGTTTCCTTTTTCTTCGCAAAGCTCATATTTTAAAAACGGCTGTGTATCGGTAGAGAGCGATATTTTCGGTTTCGGGGCAACCTTTGCAGAGTGCTTGTCTGTGTTTGAGGTATGCATGCAGGCTTTTGAGGAAAAACGAGGTTCTTCCGACCCTCGTTTCTTTAATCGTGCAATAACAGAGAAGTACGAAGAGATCGTACGCAGTACAAATACGACTGTATATTGTGACAGAGATTTTCGTAATATAGACACTGCATATCACGAATCACTTGAAAACATTATACGAAAGACCACAAAATCACGAGCTTACGGTTTTCAGGATCCCGAACAAACGGCAAACGACTATTATCATAATTTTTATCAGCTCCAGAAGGACGTTGAACGTGCAAGAGACGCTATACCGTCGCTTGACCGAAAATCAGACCCTCTTGTACGTCAGATGATCGGTATTTCGGGATTTTGTGCAGCATTCTCAGCCTGTTCGCTGGTGCTTTGGTTGCTTCTTATGATATTTGCAAATGCGCTTGCAACAGACAGGTGGAATATTCTTACCGAAAATTACACCGACAACCAAAAAAATACTGTTCTTGTTCGGGTTGCCGAAGATATGCTGGATATACCGGGCAAAACAAAGCGTGAACAGAACTTTGAGAAGATACTCGAATTTATGTATCGAGGTAAAAATAACGATAAATTTATCGACAGTGATGAAACAAAAATTCTTGTTTCGTTGATGAAACAGTACATCGGGCAGTCTGAATGGGGTCAATATCTCGATACTATTATTATGAACTCAAAAAGCGATAATCTTGATGAGATCGCAAAGTCGGTGTATAGTATGAATCTGCCTGAAAGCAGTGAAAGCGACGGTTATACGCTTGCAAAAGTGCTTTCTCAGATCAACAATTCCGATGATAATAACACAGAAGTGCTTACGAATGCTTACAATACTCTTATGGAGTATTACGATAACGGCAAAGACAAAGATTACAGCGTTATAATGACTAAGATTGCTATTAAGCTTATGACAGGCTCAAAGATAGATACGATCGCCTCTGAGCTTGAAACAGACAGAAAGTCGCTGCAAGACAGCCTTGTACCGCATACAAAATTGGGAGATGAATAAAATGCCGATAATGAACAGCGCAGAGGAACGCAGACAAAACGAACTTAAAGAAGAACGAAAGCAGACTCTTGCAAAGTTTTTTGATGACTTTAAGACCTCTTTCATTATCTGGATAAGGATTGGCGGCATTACAGTTGGTGTGATGATCCTAATATATCTTTTTGCAAAAATTGCTTATTCGTGGGATCTGTTTTATGAGTCAGACCTTGAATTTCAGTCAATATTTTTTGCGGTATTCATATTCTTTACTGTGGCTATTGCTGCCTGCTGGTTTATTGCATTTTTCTTGTATAATACAAAGCATAAGAGAAACACAAAGTATAAAACAGGAGAGAACAGTCAAGGGGGGCAAAATGAATGGTTAAAAAAATGAATACTTTTAACTATATATCGGCAGTATCGTTTTTTTTATCATCAGCAAGCATATTGTTTATTCCTGCCCTTGACCTCAGTTCAGGATTAACAGCTTCAGCATACGTTGTTGCTGCATTGTTCTGGATAGGACTGCTGTGTGGACTCGGTTTACAAATTTTGTTGACCGTAAACTGCAAAAAACTTAAATTAAAGAGCAGCGGCAAGAAACAGAGAATACCGCTTGCAATGTTTTTACTGTTTTTTGTTGTTTTGATATTCTTGATAATATGCAGCACTAAAAACAAAGCATTATTGTCTGTATGTTTATTTTGTACGTTAATATCACTGCAAGCGTCGATAATAATTAGAAGAAAGGGGTTTTTAAAATGAGAGGAAAAAGAATAGCCGCATTAACGATCGCTTTCTTGATGATTCTTTGTCAGATACCAAATTCCGTAATATATGCATTTGCAGCAGAAACAGACTATATTTATTACAATAAATCAGATAATACAGATACCGATAAAACAGACAGTGATACAGATAAGATCACAGAGCTTACATTGCCTGATGATTTTTCAGAGTCGATAACTGTAGAACCCAAAGTTTATGACGGAACTCCCGACACTGACATTATTATTGATGATGTTACGTTTAACGAGCAAATAACCGATAGAATTTCTTTATCAGCAAAAGCTCGGTTTGAAGATGAATATGCAGGAGAAAAAAAGACCGTTACTGTTTACGATTTTGCATTAACAGGCGAGAATTCAGATAAGTATAAGCTAAAGCTCAAAAATAATCAGAAGAGCGTTACTTTGTATGATGCTGCTGCCATAACACCCAGACCGATCTATCTTATTCCCAAGGATTCGATTGTAAGGGGTGAACAAACCCCGAAAAAAATTGATTATGACTGGGATCAGTCAGATATTGTCGGTGATGATTATACTGAAATAACAGCCGAATTATATATAGATTCAGATTCCGAGGGTGAGTTTGTATATATTATCAGTGATATTTATGCCACCGGAAACAGCAATTACATGCTGGCGATCAAAGATAACGCAAAACCTGTTGAGCTTGAACCAAATGCGCCGGTTATAACCGATGCGAGGGTTGAAAAAGACGGGGCAGAGCATTTAACTCAGTACGATTTCGGTATAGTAGCAGATGGTGACGTTGCGTTATATGTAACAGCAAAAACAAAAGAAAAAATAGACGTTGATTTTATTTTGTCGTCAGGTCACAAAGTAAAAGTCAGCGATTGCACGGAGTATTACGAACAAGATAATACAATATCTTATATATATACTGCAAAGTTCAGAATAAATATTACAAACGCTTCAAGCTTAAAAATTGATAAGTTTGAATGTGTTGCAAATAACGGTACAGCATCTGAAAATACTTTGTTACAATTATATACCGACCATGCAAGCAAGACAGTTACAACACTTATACTTGATCAAGAGCCGGTACATATTGATGTGATGAATGTTAATTATAATAACGACATTAAGCTTTTCAGTGCTGAGGGTATGCTTTATGATGAAGATTCCGGCATTAAGTCTATCAGGTATAAATGGGATAATCAAAAAGAGTGGGTAGAGTATCACGGTAACTTTTCTAATGAGCCGGGTGTTGGTGTTGAGTTCAAAAGCGATACGGTAAACTACGGCGCATATTATTTAAACAGAGAAGAGGGTATGCATACTCTGTATTTTGAACTTGAAGACAATGCCGGCAATATTTCCGGTGAAAGCGGTACCTACTGCAACTCATCAGATGGACCCGATGAGGCTGCACCAGAAGTAACTTATATAAATATGCGTGCAAATAAATCTGCGCTGCATACAATACTTACCATACTTGCATTAGGCAATTACAGCAAAGAAGAGCTTATAATCGGTGTTAAAGCACGAGATGTTTCATACAGCGACCACATAAGCGGAGTTAATAAGGTCATGCTATTAGGAAACAAGATCGATGATACCGATAATACCGACATTGACGATTCAGACAACATTGTTGACCTGTATGAATTCAGATCTGAGCTTGACGGAGTTGCCGATAAAAATCATCTTTACGAGTTTAAGCTTACAGAAGAACAAAGTATTGATGATTTGTCTGTTTATCTCGGAGATAATTACGGAAACTATGATGTTCTTTCTGTTTCAGAGCTTTTGAAGAGTGATCTTTCATCAGATATTGATAATAAAGTAAAAAAGGAAGATCTAAGTACAGATATATGGGTGCTTGATTTTACCAAACCTGAGATCACCTTTAATTACAGTGATGCTGTAGGCGGAGATGATCTTTACTACTTCAACGATACTTATCAAAACAAAATTTCTGTCAACGTCAAAGATGAGAACGCTGTCAGAAGAGTAATAATAAAAGAGCAGTATCGTGAAAAGCCCGGTGATAAATCAACAGACAGTATAATTATAGATAAAACATACAGCGCAGATGAAGAAATATATTACCATAATAAGGAGTATAATTTTGATATAAACGACTCCTATGACAAAAAGACCGGTTGGTATAACTATTGTGTTACAGCTTACGATTTTGCAGAAAATGATACAGATCTTATTTCGGAGCTTATATACATCGATCATGAGATGCCTGAGGGTGAAATTAAGGTTGAATCAATAGATACCGCAGAAGAAAACGGAGTTACATGGGTAAGAGAAAAGGATGATGACAATAACTATAACGATATAACTTTAAGACTGTATGCAGCGGCTGTCGGTGCACAGATCGATACTTTAAATGTAGAGATATGTGCCGATAATAAAACCGAGTTAAGCGAGTCTTTCAGAAGCTTTAATGTTGACGAAGAGGGAAAGCAGTATGTAGATGTTGTCATTTCAAACGACAAGAACAGAAGCAATTATGTACCTCTTGGAAGTGATAACACATACGAGATAAAAACAACAGTTATCTCAGTTTCACGCAACAGAAGCAATGCACGTATTATACTTCATGTCGATACAGAGAACCCCGAGATAAACAGATTTACAGTCGAGAAGAAAAACAGTGCTGCCGAAACAATATTGAATGTTTTGACATTCGGTGTATTTGCAAACGATTCTTTAAGACTGAAGGTTGAGGTCAAAGACGGAAGAAATGACATAGGAATTGATAAAGTCGAGATAAGCTATGACGGACTTGAAGAAAGCAAGCTGATGACTCCCGATGAGCCTTTCCGTAAGGGCGATTATGAGGTATACTATCATGATCTTGAATTGGGTACTCAGGTGTTCCAAAGCAATATCGTTGTAACTGTTTACGACAAAATAGGCAAGAAAAATCTTTCCTGCACAAATATCAGTAATACCGATGACGAACATGGGGAGGCAGACAACTGCTTTGTAATGATAGAGAATATCAAGCCTGTTATGACTGCCGATCTTCCGTTGGCGGATTTTGTTGATAAAGAGAACGGTAAGATCTGGTATAGAGCACATAATGAAACAGAAGACTATGCAATGAAAATACTTGAATTTTCATTACAAGACGAAAACTCCGGTATTCGAGCAGTTAAAATGATCGTAAATGATACCGATATAACTTTAGCTGCAAGTAATGCTGAGATTGACGGTCAAAGCTTGCCTACAATAGAATCTACCCTTGAAACGGGAAAGGAAGATAGAGAAAAGCTGTGTGAAGTATTTACATTCAGATATTCTCTTGACCTGTTGGCAGATATTGTACCCCCTAAAGAAGACGGCAGCTATGTAATTCAATTCGAGGCTGTTGACAATGCAGGCAATGTATCCGTTTCTCCTGTCGATAAGAAGGGTGCTCCTTACGAAGAAGATAAAATCGTAATTTATCGTGATATTCAGCAACCCTATGTCAGCGGCTTTACACTTGAACCTCAATCGTATGACGGTATAAGCAGTATTACCGATTATATTGAAGAATTAGAGTACGGCTATTACTTTAAAGATGACTTTGTTTTGACAATAAAGGCAGAAGATAACGAGCCGTCGTCAGGTCTTAAATATGCGGAGCTGAGATTGGTTTCTTATAATAAGGACGAAATAACAAATATCGAAACATACGATCTTCCAATGTCAGAAGGCGAAAACTCTATTGAGATACTCAAAGGCTTCAAGGGCAGAATTTACGGCACTGTTTATGATAATGTAATAAATTCATCGCAGGAGGTATCTCCGAAAGCATATGTAATTGATGATGATAAACCCGAAATAGAGCTTGAGCTTATTCCGAGAAACAGCACAAATAAAGATAATAGCGGAAATATGCTTTTCACGGGAGATGTTGACATTAAAGTTACTGTTACCGATGAAAAATCGGGTTTGAGGTCTATTACATATTCAAAACAGTCGGAAAACGGTATCGGCAGCAATGGTGATGTTATTACAGAGATAGATAATCTTGCAGGTTACGAGCAGGGTGCTGTAATAAACGGTTGGGAGATAACGGAATCTGATGTGAACCTTGTTACAAAAATGACGAGGGTATTCAGATTTGGCGGAACAAACAGCGAGGGCGATTTCGATTTCTACGGAGATGATAATGATATTCAGATGCATTTCAGCGCAATGGACAGATCCGGCAATGAAGCGGATATTGTAAGCAGCTCTGTTTTTACGATCGATACTATAGCACCGGTAATGACTGTAAAATATTCAGACCCGATAAACGATATGTATTATAGTTCCGACGTTAAGTTTACCATTACAATAACAGAAAGAAACTTTGACTGGGAGAGCTGCTATAAACAATCGGTTGGGAACAGCTTCACAGATGCATACCCGAATGTAGTATATTCCGACAGCGGTAATGTACATACTGCCGAATATACATTTACCGAAGGAGACTACACATTTAGTGCTGAGGCACAAGACCTCGGCGGACACAGAGCCGTTGCGGGTGACGGTGTTTCATCGGGCAGCTTCAGAGATGTTTTTAATGTCGATAAGACAAAGCCGATAATCACAACAAATTTCAGTGAGTTTGGCGAAGACAATAATACTGAGCTATACTATAATTTCGATACTGATGTTGTAATAACTGTTGAAGAGCATAATTTTGATTCCCGTGATCTGAATGTTGTTGTCAAAGAAAAACGTGCAGGCAGTATCCATACAAATGCAAATAACGAAGAAACCGGAGAAGTATGGTATGACAAAACCTTCTTTTACTGGAAAACAGTTTCGGGCAGCAGTGATAAGCACTCTTTAACTATACCTCTGTCGCAGGACGGTGTATATCTC
>JAFOMO010000089.1 GCA_017418905.1 Clostridia bacterium
AACTGTTTTACCTGCCTCGGCAGAAATGACCTTGCCTATCTGAAAATCGAGAACTGCATCCATGATCTTATTTGTGGCTGTGTCGGTAATTTTATTTTTCATGTCTGCATACTTATCTTCGTCAATTTTTGAAAGCTTCATTATTTCCTGCTTAAGCTCTGTGTCGAGAGTTTCGCTGATCTTCTCGATAACTGCGTTTTCGATCTTTCCGTCAAGCAGCTTTTCTGTAATATCTTCTTTTGTAATAAGAGTGTTTCCCACAACATCACCAACGGCTTTTGCAAGTCTGGGCTGACCCTTTGGGATTGCACCGGGGGTAAACGGAAGAGTTTTTCCGAGAAATTTCACCTCTTTGCGAGGGTGAAACAGCATTTTTACTGCAACATAATTTGTACCGTAACCTATTACCGAAGCGATAACAGGAGTAATAAAATACTTTAATATCATTTTCCTTCACCATTCCAAACATTTTATTCGCCGGTATCAGCCGTTACATACTCGCTGTTCACATAACCGTACATACCCAATCCCGGAGAATATACATACCAATAATAACCTGACGAATCAATAACATATACAAGATCACCATAATAAAGCTCGCCTATAATATTTTCATCAGACGCATTTTTCTCTGTTCTCAAAGCAAGATAACCTGTTTGTGCTATTGCTTTGTATACCGCATAACCCGATTCGGGAGCATCTCCGTAGCCTGTTGTATAATTGTTTTCGTTAGTGCTTTCGGTTTTGCTCTCGGGCTTGCTTTCGTCCTTCTTCTTTACCTTCTCTTCCGATAACGAATAAAAGCTCACATAACCGTAACTCTCGTTTTTATCTCTGATAAGCCAGTAACCGTTTATGACCTTTGCCATAACAGTTACTGTATCGTTTCGGTCAAGCGTTCTGAGCTGCTCAGAACAGAACTGATCGTTATACACCGGAGTATTATTATCTTTTATATAATAGGTCTGACCGGGAGTTGCCTCTGAGTAATCGGGACATATATAATAGCTGTCTATATATCCGAAAGCTCCCAATGTCTGACTGTATATAAATGTATATCCTGTAATACTGCTGCTGATAAAAGATACACTGTCGGTACAATCGAGATTACCTATTATCTTTCCGCCTGTTTCTGCATTATCGTAAACACTGACACTCGGAGAACCTGTAACATAGTAGGTCTGATATGCAGACGTGTCAAAAGCAGAGGGATTTTCTGTCGGAGCTTCGGATACTATCTCAGGCTCGGCTTTGCTTTCGGGTCTTGAAAATTCGCTGTTTTTTGACGAAACGGAGCTTGTATTGCTTTCTGAGGCAGGAGCGTCCGATTTAAAGTTTGACGCAATTTGATTAACATCTACCTTACAGGCAGAAAAACTCATACACAAAGCAAAAGCCGCTGCCAAAACGGTGCAGATCTTTTTCATATACTTTATCTCCTATATTTTTAATGCATATACGATTAAATCATACAACAAAAATACAATAATTGTCAATAAAAAAGGTGTAAATTTTTTATCACACCTGCAATTCAGACTGTGCAAAAACCAACAATTTAGTTTTCGGTCAAGCCTTTTTCAAAAGGCTTGCGGGGTTCTAAGGGGCAGCGGTCTCGCCTGCCGGCTCGGTCGGTGCTTCTGCTGCGCAGAGGTCTCCCCCGGAGACCCGCACC
>JAFOMO010000090.1 GCA_017418905.1 Clostridia bacterium
AAAAACCAACAATTTAGTTTTCGGTCAAGCCTTTTTCAAAAGGCTTGCGTGGTTCTAAGGGGCAGCGCCCCTTAGCCGCCGGAGGCACGCTCCAGCCCTTTTAGGGGTGAATTTCAAAAACAGTCTAAATGACTGTTTTTGAAAGAGGGGCATTTTGGCAGAAAATGCCCCTAAGTATGATTTTGAGCCAAAGTTGCCCCGCCGCTCCAAGGCGGCGCAATAAGGTTTGACGTAAAAGAACACTGCTTTTTGCACGGTCTGCATTACGAATTGAACAAGCTTTCCGCATAACGTACAGTTTCCATTGCGTCTTTTGCGTATTTGTCTGCGCCGATCATATCTGCGTATTCCTGCGTTAAAACCGCACCGCCTACAACCACCTTTGCATCTGAGCCGCTGTTTCTTAACAGCTTAATGGTCTCTTCCATTGCAGGAACGGTAGTTGTCATCAATGCGCTTAACCCGACAAGCTTAATATCGTTTTTGAGCGCACATTCGCAGACTGTTTCGGGCGGTACGTCCTTTCCGAGATCAATTACATCATAACCGTAATTACTGAGCAGCACCTTAACTATATTCTTGCCTATGTCGTGAATATCTCCCTTGACCGTTGCGAGAATGATCTGTCCCTTGCTTTCGCCGCCCTCGCTGCTGAGTGATGCTTTTACAGCCTCAAATGCAGACTTTGCCGCCTCTGCGCTCATTAAAAGCTGAGGCAAAAATACTGTCTTTTGTTCAAATCCCTTGCCGACTATATCAAGTGCAGGGATTATTTTCTTGTTTATGACATCAAGCGGATCTTCTGTTTTCAGCAGTTCTTCTGCAATTGCGCCCGACTTTTCCTTCAAGCCTTTAATAATAGCTTTTGTCAAGGGTTCTGATGTGTCGCTGTTATCGGTCTTTTCGGTTTTTGTCTGCGTTACGCTCTGAGTTGTTATGTTAGAGGCAAACTCTATGTATTCTCCGCAGTTTTCGTCCATACCTCTCAAAGCCTTATAACAATGGTATATTTTCATCATTTCGGCAGAGAACGGGTTCATAATAGCGCAGTCAAGACCGTTTTGCAATGCAATAGCAAAAAATGTTGAGGTCACAAAGTCACGGTTCGGTAGTCCGAAAGAAATATTCGACACACCTAAGCTTGTGTGTATTCCGAGGTTTTCTTCGATAAGACGAATACTTTCAAGAGTGACATTCGCACTTTGCACGTCTGAAGAAATAGTCATAGCAAGCGGATCGGCTATTATATTCTTTTTATGTATACCGTACTTAGCCGCTTCTTCAACAATGTTCTTTGCTATTTCATATCTGCCCTGAGCAGTTTCGGGAATACCGTCCTCACCGATAGTCAATGCGATAACAACGCCGCCGTACTTCTTCACAAGCGGAAAAACTGCGTCCATACTGCTTTTCTTTCCGTTGACCGAGTTTACAAGCGGTTTTCCGTTGTATATACGCATTGCACGCTCCATTGCTATGGGGTCAACCGTATCTATCTGTAACGGCAGACTTGTAACGGCTTGAAGCTCTTTGATTACGCTTACCATCATATCGGGTTCGTCTATTTCGGGCAAGCCTACATTAACATCAAGAATATGTGCTCCTGCCTCGTCCTGAGCAACACCCTCACCGAGAATATAATCAAGATCGTTGTCGCGCAAAGCCTGCTTGAATTTCTTCTTGCCGGTCGGGTTTATTCTCTCACCTATGAGTACGGGAGTATGTCCGACCTTGACAGCGTGAGTATAAGATGATACTACGGTATGATTTTTTTCTTTTATAGGTATAAACGGAAGTTCTTTTGTTTTTTCTACCGTTTTTCTTATGTATTCGGGAGTAGTACCGCAGCAGCCGCCTATAATCGCTGCGCCCGACTTTACTATTTGTACCATATAATCGGAAAAAGCGTCTGCGTCAACATCATAAACGGTTTTGCCGTCAACGCTTTTAGGCAAGCCTGCATTCGGGTTTACGATAACGGGAACACTCGCCTCACTCACAAGCAGCGGCACTAAGTTTACCATTTGTGCAGGACCTAAAGAGCAGTTCATTCCTATTGCGTCTGCGCCCAGACCTTCAAGCATTGCAGCCATTGCAGCAGGGTCTGCGCCTGTCATAAGCTTTGCATTTTCGTCATAAACGCAGGTTACGAACACGGGCAAGTCGCTGTTTTCTTTTGCGGCTAAAAGGGCGGCTTTTGTTTCGTATGCGTCATTCATAGTTTCTATAAGTATAAGATCGACACCCGATTTAGCTGCTATTTTTATACCGTCTGCAAAAGCGGCAACAGCGTCCTCAAAATCGAGATCGCCCAGCGGTTTAAGCATTTTACCTAATGAGCCTATATCATACGCAATATACCTGTCGCCGTCAAACTCGCTTACAGCTTGTTTTGCATTATTAACGGCGGCGGTGATTATCTCTTCAAGATTTGAAAATTTAAACCTGTTTGCGCCGAATGTATTAGTTGTAACTATATTACAGCCGCTTTGCAGATATTGTCTGTGAATATCGGTTATCACATCACTGTGAGAGATATTCCAAAGCTCCGGCAGCTCGCCCGGAGCAAGACCTCTTTGTTGGAGCATTGTACCAAAGCCGCCGTCAAAGTAGGTTATTGAAGCTTTTATTTTTTCAAGAATGTTCATATTTTTGTTTCCTTTTCATATTTAACAGAGGGTTGAGAGAAATGTGCAATGTGCAGTGTGCAATGTGCAATGGTTGCTTTCAATACTTTTTGAATAGCATTTAGCTTTAGGAATCGTCAAGAAATAACCTGCACTTTCAGACTCGCCTAATTTGCCTGAATTGCACAGTCTGCA
>JAFOMO010000009.1 GCA_017418905.1 Clostridia bacterium
AAACGAGTATTACGCAAACGAAGTGACCGATTTTTCCGAAAGCATCAAGGTTTGCCGTCTGATGACCCAAAGCCTTGAAAAGATGATAACTGACGCTGAGAAGGACGGTGTAGATATAAGTATTCGCTGTGGGTATAAATCGCCTGCCGAGTGTGATATTGAGTATAACCGTTTATACGATCAATATATAAGCGAGGGCAGCACAAACGCAGAGGCAGAGTATAAAGCAAGGTCTGTTTGTCCGCCGTCCGAATATAACGAATTTTGTACGGGCTTGCTTATCGAGATAAACAATGTGTCGGGTGGTGATTTTGACCGTACAGACGTATACAAGTGGCTCTATAAAAACGGTATAAACTACGGGTTTATAAACCGTTATACAAAAGATAAAGAAAGCGTTACGGGCATTTCGGAAGATTTAAGTGTTTACCGCTTTGTCGGTTCGGATAATGCCGCAAAAATGAGAAGCTTCGGTATGTGCTTAGAGGAATATTACGAGTATTGCTCATACAGGGAGTGATATTGTTAAAAAAATTACGAAAATGAGAAAAAAGACTTGATTTTTAAAAGCATTAGTGTTATAATTCATATGTTATTATGGAAAAGTGAAAGAGGTGAATCTTGAATGAAGCAGAATATTCATCCTAAATACCAGCAGACAACTGTTACTTGCGCTTGCGGAAATGTTATCGAGACAGGTTCAACTAAGCAGAATATCCGTGTTGAAATTTGTTCAAAGTGTCATCCGTTCTTTACGGGCAAGCAGAAGCTTGTAGATACAGGCGGACGTGCAGATAAGTTCTATAAGCGTTACGGTATGACAAAGAACTGATATTGTTCCGATTTTTAAGTTAAAGATTAAGATACCCGTCAGGAAGAGAAAATCTTGACGGGTGTTTTGTCATACAGGTGAGGGAATATTAATGGCAGAGTATATAACGGTCAATAAATACGGCTGTGACGAATTTACAGAGAAAAGGTCACGCTTTATAGGCTATTGCAAGCCTGTAAAAACGCAGGACGAGGCTGTATCCTTTATCAATGAGATAAAGTCAAAGCACTGGGACGCAAAGCACAATGTATACGCATATATATTATCGGACGGACAGACAATGCGTTACAGTGATGACGGAGAGCCGCAGGGTACCGCAGGAGTGCCTGTGCTTGAGGTTATGAAAAAGTCGGGAGTAACAGACGCAGTTGTTGTTGTAACACGATATTTCGGCGGTATTCTTTTAGGGGGCGGCGGTCTTGTTCGGGCATATTCTCAGGGAGCGTCTATCGCCTTGCAGGCATCAGAGCTTGTAACAATGGAGCTTTGCTGTGAGTGCAGCGTAAAATGCAGCTATAATCAATATGGCAAGGTAGGGGCGATGATTCCCTCTATGGGCGGAGTTATAGACGATACTCTTTTTGAGAGTGATGTCAAGGTGCTTTTTCATATTCCGAAAGAAGATCTCGGCAAGCTCAATAAAGCACTGGCAGACGCAACAAGCGGAGAAGTGTCTGCTGCTGCCGAAGAAGAAAAATTTTTTAAAAAACCTGCTCGAAAATAAAGGTTTTTTTGAAAAAAACGGGTATAAAATAATTAGGAACGCAGACTGCGCAAAAACCTATATCAATGTAAATGATATTACAAATTTATATTCAATCATTGCACACTGCACATTGTTAAAACCATTGAACAGAGGGTTGGTATATGGCATTACCCGAAGATTTTTTAGATGAATTAAGATCAAAAAATGATATTACAAGCGTGATCTCAATGTATGCCAATCTGAAAAAGAGGGGCAGAAATTACGTTTGTAAATGTCCGTTTCATAACGACAGTACGCCGTCTTTTACGGTATACCCCGACACAGAGTCGTTTTATTGCTTTGGCTGTGCCGCAGGCGGCGATGTTATCAGCTTTATTATGCGTGCCGAACAGCTTGTTTACATAGACGCTGTAAAATATCTTGCACAGCGTGCAGGAATGCAAATGCCCGAGAATAAATATGACGATTCCTTTTCTAAGCTCCGACTCAGAATATTGGAGGCTAACAGAGAGGCTGCAAGGTTTTACCATTCGCAGTTTTATACCGAATCGGGTTATCGTGGACTTGATTATCTCAGGTCAAGGCAGTTGTCCGATCAGACTATAAATAAATTCGGGTTGGGCTTTGCCCCCGACAGCTGGACGGCTTTAACAGATCATCTGCTTGCAAAGAAATTTACAAGGTATGAGCTTTTGCAGGCGAATTTGTGCGTTGAGAGTAAAAAGGGAAGTCTTATTGACCGTTTCAGAAACAGAGTTATGTTTCCGATAATTGATCTGAAAGGAAATGTTATAGCTTTCGGCGGCAGAATAATGACAGACGAAAAGCCTAAGTACCTCAACACCTCAGATACTCCCGTATTCAAAAAGGGCGATGGGCTTTTTGCCTTTAATATAGCCAAAAATTCAAAGTCGGACAAGTTTATTCTCTGTGAGGGCTATATGGACGTTATCGCTCTTCATCAGGCAGGGTTCGATTTTGCGGTTGCGGCTTTGGGTACGGCTCTTACCTCGGAACAGGCGCGTATGCTCAAAAAGTATAAAGAAACTGTGGTGCTGTGCTACGACTCCGATAACGCAGGACAGCTTGCAACTCAAAGGGCTATCGGAATACTGAGAAAAGAAAACGTAAATGTTAAGGTCTTGCAGATACCCGAGGGTAAAGACCCCGATGAGTACATAAAAAGAAACGGCTCAGACGGCGCAGTAAAATTCAAGCTTCTTTTGGACAGTATCGAAAGCGATATTGACTATAAAATAGAACAGCTTGAAACACGGTTCGATATTACAGACGCAAGCGGAAAGTTTCAGTTTCTCGATCAAGCCGCAAAAATGCTTGCGGAGATCAAGAACGATATTGAAAGAAATATCTACGCAAGTAAGCTGTGCGAGAAATATAAGGTATCCGCACAGGATTTTGAAATGCAGCTTGCAAAATATGTAAGATCAAACGTATACAAAAGCTCACGAGAAGAATTTAAGCGTGTGAAAAAGCAGATCACGGAGAGTGTACCCGTTTCAAAAGGCGTACAAGGCGGCGGTTTGTCAACTCGTGCGGTAAGAGCGGAAGAGGCTCTTATCTCGTACCTTATGCATAATCCAGATATGGTACAAAGTGTGACAGACAGAGTACCGAGTGAAAAAATATCGCATGAATTTAACCGCAGAGTTTATAACGCTTTGACCGAGCGTATACTTTCGGGGAAATCTGCGAATTTTGTTGACTTCTCAGGAGAGTTTACAAAAGATGAAAATGCATATATTGCCTCGGTATTTGCCAGGTTCAGCAATGAACTGAACGTGCCGCAGGCAGTTGATGAGTATATTTCGGTAATTCTTGAAGAGAATGAAAAGAAGTCGGCTGCACAGCTTGCCGAACTTCCTCCCGAGGATATACAAAAATATTTTGATGAAATGAAAGCCAGAAAGAAAGGCTGAATTTATAGTAAACGACTTGGTTTTGAAAGTGGAATGAGGAAAGTTGAAAGTGGAAATATATATTAGAAACTCTGCTATTATCACGCCGCACATATCACTATCCGCTATTGATCAATAGTGATTTTTTCAATGACGTTTGCTATATTTAGGAAGTATAAAATTATAAAAAAGGAAAGAGAGATGTTGTATATGGCTGCACCCGAAAAGAAAAGCGTAGCAAGCATTATCAAAGAAATTGAAGACGCCGCAAAGGACAAGGGTACTATTACCGATCAGGAATTTTTTGAGATAACGGGCGACTCCGCTATCGAGGGCGAAATGATAGACAAGATCTATGAGGCTTTAGAGGAGCTTAGCATAAAGGTTATAGAAACAAGCTCTGAGGGAGCTTTGGACGATGTTTTTGAGAGTGACCCCGATGAGATGTCTGAGGGCGACAGCTATAATGTAATAGACGATCCCGTTAAGGTATACTTAAAAGAGATAGGCAAGGTACAGCTTCTCACAAACGAACAGGAAATAGAGCTTGCCGAGAGAATAAAAAACGGCGATGACGAGGCAAAAAAGAAATTATCAGAGGCAAACCTCAGACTTGTTGTAAGCATAGCGAAACGCTATCTGGGCAGAGGTATGCATTTTCTTGACCTTATTCAAGAGGGCAACTTAGGTCTTATAAAGGCTGTTGAGAAGTTCGACTATACAAAGGGCTTTAAGTTCAGCACATATGCTACCTGGTGGATACGCCAGGCAATAACCAGGGCAATTGCAGACCAGGCAAGAACTATCAGAATACCCGTTCATATGGTCGAAACTATCAACAAGGTAAAAAAGACCTCTTCACAGCTTCTGCATGAGAACGGGCACGAAGCGTCTGCCGAAGAAATTGCCGAAAGACTTGAACTGCCCGTTGACAGAGTAAGAGAGATCATAAGAGTTGCACAAGAGCCTGTATCGCTTGAAACGCCTATCGGTGAAGAAGAGGATTCTCATTTGGGCGATTTTATCCCCGATGAGGACGCTCCGGCACCTGCAGACGCCGCAAGTCACACACTGCTCAAGGAACAGCTCAACGAGGTTCTCTCAACGCTCACACCGAGAGAAGAAAAGGTTCTGCGTCTGAGATTTGGTCTTGATGACGGACGTTCAAGAACTCTTGAAGAGGTGGGCAAAGAATTTGCGGTAACAAGAGAGCGTATAAGACAGATAGAAGCAAAAGCACTCAGAAAGCTCAGACACCCGAGCAGAAGCAAGAAGCTTAAAGATTTTCTTGAATAAGGATAAACAATGCTTAATTCAATGCGCAATTCGCAATTGTTGTATGCAAAACTTATTGAATAACATAAAGATGCAGTATAATGCAGTAAGAATTATATTTGCGTGCACTACCGTTTTGGTCTTATTGTGTATAAGTGCGTAATTGCGCATTGCGCATTGAGAATTGCGAATTGAACAGAGGTGGGTAATATTATGAAAACGTATGAACAAGTGTCTGCAATGCTCAGCGAGATCATAGATGATGTTCCACCCGAGCTGCTTGACGGCTTGACAGGCGGTGTAATACTATCGGAAGATGTCAAGCTGCACCCCGAAAGCAAGCCGGGAAAACCGTTGTACATTATGGGCGAATACCACAGAGATATGCTCGGACGAACGATCTATATCTATTACGGTTCTTTCAATGTGGTTTACGGCTATCTTGACAATGTTTCGTTCATAAAAAAATTAAAGCATACATTTTCGCATGAACTCCGTCATCATCTTGAAATGCTGTCGGGTATAAAGGATCTCGAAAAATACGACGCTCAGAAGCTCGGTATGTATAATTCGGGAATGGATATTGCAGGCTTTTATGAGCCGCCAATATGACTTGGTAATTGAAAATAAAAAATTATTAAAATAAGAATTACCGATAATTCCACTTTCCACTTTACACTTTCCACTTTGTGCTTAAAGCTTTGTGCTTATATAAAAATGTGCTTATTTCTATAAATTTTGTTATTTTTTCACTTATTTTGATTTTTTGTTGTAACTCCCTTGAAATAATATTGACATTTTTTTGTATTTGTATTATCATTAGTATGTATAAAGAAAAGTGTCAAAATGGTATCCGTACATAGTAAAAAAATTAGTATGCGAGTATGTGAGTATGCGTTGGTGTTTGAGACTGTCGGCAGATAGGGGTTTCTGCTTTGAGATATGATAGAGTGACAGAAAGAGTACGGATATTTTTTCTGAATGAGGAAAAATAAGAAAAAATTCGGGAGTGTGGCTAATGGATAAGTATGTAATTAACGGCGGAAAAAAGCTTTTCGGTGAAGTAAACATAAGCGGAGCAAAAAATGCGGCAGTAGCTATAATACCGGCAGTTGTTTTGTGTGACGTGCCGTGTACGCTGAGAAATCTGCCGAATATCAGAGATGTATCGGTTATTCTGAGTATATTGGAGAGTATGGGGGCGGTCGTCACGAGATACGATGACCCCTCTGTTGTAACGATAGACCCGCGAGGTATTACAAGCTATAAGGTAAACAATGATGAGCTTGTTGCAAAGATGAGAGCGTCTTATTATCTTTTGGGCGCACTTTTAGGCAAGTTCGGAAAAGCAGACGTTCCTCCTCCGGGCGGATGTAAGTTCTGCAAACGTCCGATAGACCTTCATATAAAAGCGTTTGAAGCACTCGGCGCAGAATACAAGGATATTGACGATCGCATCGTTCTTGAATCAAACGGACTTCACGGTACAGAGATCAATTTCGATCCCGTGTCGGTAGGTGCGACCATTAACGCAATTCTGGCGGCAGTCAAGGCAGAGGGAAAAACTATCATCACATCAGCCGCAAAAGAGCCGCACATTGTTGATCTTGCAAACTTCCTCAACTATATGGGGGCAAACATTAAAAAGGCAGGAACAGACGAGATAAAGATAACAGGCGTAAAAGAGCTTAAAGGTCCTGCTGAGGATTCGGGCGAAGAGATCTCATACACCATTATACCCGATCAGATAGAGGCAGGAACATACATGGCAGCCGTTGCAGCCACAGGCGGAGAGATAACCATAAACAACGTAACATCTCAGCATTTGAGATCAATTATGAAGGTCATAACCGAAACGGGCGCAAAGGTAACTGTTATTTCAGACCCGAACAAGCCTTATGAAACTGTTACCGTTGCAAGACGAGGCGATCTCAGAGGCTGTAAGAATCAAGTAATAACAAGCCCTCACCCGGGTTTTCCGACAGATATGCAGCCGCCTATTACGGCATTGCTTGCCGCCGCAAACAGTCCAAGCACCGTTGTAGAGGCAGTGTGGGCAAACAGATTTTCTTATGTGCCTGAGCTAAGAAAGCTCGGCGCAGAAATTGACGAGAACAAAAGCTCGCTTACTATTCACCCTGTTCCGGGCGGCTTAAAGGGCGGTACAAGAAAAAAGCCCGTAAGTGTTCGTGCGCTTGATCTTCGTGCAGGTGCCGCAATGGTAGTTGCAGGACTTGCAGCAGAGGGTGTAACTGAGGTTGAAGACGCTAAATATGTAAAGCGTGGCTATGAGGATATTGTAGGCAAGCTTGCAGCATTGGGCGCAGATATTAGAATGGTAACGTATAAAGAGATCTCGGACGATCAGGACGAGTAAAAAATAAGAACCGTGAGCCTGTAAACACACAGGCTCTTTTTCAGTGTAAAGGTGATATTATGGCAAAATTAGTACCTTTATTCAGCGGCAGTTCGGGCAATAGCTATTATCTGAGCTGCGGCGGAGAGGGAATACTTATAGATGTGGGACGTTCCGCAAAGCAGACTACACAGGCTCTTAAAGCTAACAATATTGATGTTTCTGCAATAAAGGCGATATTTGTAACTCACGAGCACAGCGACCATGTAAACGGTGTAAGAGTATTCGCCAATAAATATAAGCTGCCTGTGTACTCTACAAGCGGTACATACTACGAGATGTTAAGCGGCAAATATATAGACGAAAAAACCGACTGCCGTATAATAGACAAATGCGGAGTCGATCTTGACTGTATGCATATAGACGCTTTTTCTATATCGCACGACTGCGCCGAGGGCTGCGGATACCGTGTAGATATGGGCAGTGTATGCTTTGCGCTTGCTACCGACTTAGGGTATATCTCAACGGGCGTAAAAGACGCTTTAACGGGCTGTGAGGCTGTTGTAATAGAGTCTAATCATGATGTGAATATGTTGCAGTTAGGACCGTATCCGTATAATTTAAAGCGGAGAATAATGTCACCGCAGGGGCATATCTCGAATGCAGACTGCGCCGCACTTTTGCCCTCGCTTGTAAAGTCGGGTACAAAAAGATTTGTTCTTGCACATCTGAGCCGTGAAAACAATATGCCTGAAATAGCATACAGAGAATCGTTAAACGAGCTTAATTTAAGCGGTATGACAGAAAATTCAGACTTTACTCTTGACGTTGCCCCGATAGTGACAAACGGCAAGTCGATAATATTTTGAGGTATAAACTATGCTTAGAATAAGTATTTTGTGCGTAGGAAAGCTTAAAGAAAAGTATCTTAAAGACGCAGTTTCGGAGTATGAAAAAAGACTGCGTACATTCTGCAAGCTTGAGATAATAGAGGTTGACGAGGAAAAGTCGCCGGATGACCCTAACGACACACAAATTGAAAACATAATCACCTGCGAGGGAAAAAGACTTCTCTCAAAGATAGACAAAAGCACTAAAGTTGTTGCAATGTGCATAGAGGGCAAACAGAGATCAAGCGAAGGGCTTGCTTTATATCTTGAAGAAACGGCAGTTTCCGGAGTAAGCAGTATTGCGTTTGTGATAGGCGGCAGCTTTGGTTTATCAAACGAGGTAAAGCAGAGGGCAAACTTAAAGCTTTCAATGTCCGAGATGACCTTTCCGCACCAATTGGCAAGAGTTATGCTGTGCGAACAGATATACAGAGCGTTCTCAATAAATAAGGGGACTAAATACCACAAATGAAAAGTGGAATGTTGAAGGTTGAAAGTGAAATTTTTTGATTAGAGCTTGAAGTTTCAAGATAATTTTCCATTTTCAATTAGAAAGTCTCGGGCAGTATTGTTTATAAAATAAATAAATGCCGAAAAACAAATATATAAGTATTGACAACACAGTACTTATAGTGTTATAATACAACCATTGGGGGGATGATATGTCTTTTTCTTATAAACCGTTGTGGAAACTACTTATCGACAAAGAGATGACGAAAAAACAGCTTATGGAAGCTACGGGAATATCCAAGTCAACAATGGATAAAATGGGAAGAGGAGAACAAGTGTCAATGGATATAATAGACCGTCTTTGTTATTACTTTGATTGTGATGTGTCGCAAATAATTGAGCATAAAAAGGAGAAATAACCATGAATTATATTGGTTCAAAATATTCATTGCTTGATTTTTTAACAACTACCATATCTAACGTTACGGGGTATAATGAGAATACCCCTTTTGTATTTGCCGATTTATTCGCAGGAACAGGTATTGTCGGCAGTGAATACAGAAAAAGAGGCTGTAAAGTTATTTCTAATGATATACAGTATTACAGTTATGTTTTGAATAAGCATTATATTGAGAACGATATGGAAATTGACTTGAACCTGTTTGATACTTTTAATAATCTTAATGGTGTAGAAGGCTTTATTTATAACAATTATAGTGCAGGTTCGGGAAGTGGGAGAAATTATTTCACAGACAATAACTCTAAGAAGTGTGACGCAATACGGTGCCGGCTCGAACAAATGCTTCTTGATAACAGGATAAGCAGGGGAACATATTTTTTCTATTTAGCAAGTTTAATCAATTCTATTGATAAATATGCAAATACTGCCTCTGTTTATGGTGCGTTTTTAAAGCACATAAAAAAGTCGGCGCAAAAGGATTTTGTTCTTGAACCATTACCCATAATCAGCGGTATAAAAGGCGAAGTATATAACGAAGATATAAATAAGCTTATACGAAGTGTTTCGGGAGATGTATTGTACTTAGATCCGCCGTACAATGCAAGACAGTATTGTTCAAACTATCATGTTCTTGAAACAATCGCAAGATATGATGATCCGATATTAAAAGGTGTTACGGGACTGCGTGATTCAACCCAACAAAAAAGCAAGTATTGTTCATCTCGTACTGTTTCAGATGTATTTGAAGATTTGATTGCAAACGCTGATTTTAAATACATTTTTCTTAGCTACAACAATGAAGGTCTGATGTCGCTTGATACCATTGAACAAATTATGTCAAAATATGGTCAATATCAGCAGTTTACTAAAGAATACAGACGCTTTAAAGCAGATAAAGACGAGAACCGCAACATAAGTGCCAATACAACAACAGAATATCTGCATTGTTTAATTAAGGGGTGACGGTATGTCAAGATACAATGACATTGATATGTCGAAGTGGAGAGAATACAGTGAGATAACCACAGATACTCTCTGGATTATTGATAAGCGTGACAACTCCGGTGTACATTCCGGAAACTATCACGGTAATTTTGTACCCCAGATTCCTCGTCAGCTTTATTCAAGATATACCAAAAAAGGAGATTGGATTCTTGACCCATTCGCCGGAAGCGGAACATCTTTGATTGAAGCTCAAAGAATGGGCAGAAATTCGATCGGAATAGACCTTCAAGCCGAGGTTGTAAAAAGTGCGGAAAAAAGTCTTGCAGAAGAGTACGACTATCACACAACAGCGAAGGTATATGTTGGTGACAGCCGTACTACTGATATTAGTTCAATTTTATCAGAAAACGAGATAAACAAGGTGCAGTTTGTTATATTACATCCGCCCTATTGGGATATAATCAAATTTTCGGATAATGAAAAAGATTTGTCAAATGCAGCATCATTAAACGAATTTTTATCAGCTTTCGGAGATGTAATTGATAATACAATACAATATCTTGAAAAGAACAGATATTGTGCATTGGTAATCGGAGATAAATACGCCAACAGTCAAGTTGTACCGTTAGGTTTTTATTGTATGTATACCTTACAGCAAAAAGGCTTGATGTTAAAAGCAATTCTCGTTAAGAATTTCGGAGAAACAAAAGGAAAAGCAAATCAACAGGCTATCTGGCGTTATCGTGCTCTTGCAAGCGACTTTTATATTTTTAAGCATGAGTATATATTTGTGTTCAAAAAGGTTCAATAACTCGTTTTAAAAAACGAAATCGTTTCTTTATCTTTATCAATACTAAAGCTTATGTACTCCAATTCCGCAACCGTTGAATTATAATTTGTTGGCAGATTTAAATTAAATCTCCTCTTTTCCTCTAAGAAAGCTTTTTGTGTATTGGATTTTCTACGAAATTCCGCCGCAATAATAATTGGTTTTATAACTACGTTTTCCGAATAATTCGGTGCAACATACTGGTCAACCCACTTTATATACCATGGAATTTGGGATAAAATTATATCTGCATACGGTTTCCCGTCTTTTAACTCTATTATTCTGATAATTATATTATCATCAGATTTACTTATCATCATAACATCTATTCTTTGTTCACCTACGCTGCAGACCACTTCATTACCAATCCAAAAGGTTTTTTCTGAATCTAATATTGTTTTCAAATCCTTTTTCTTGTCATAATTCTGAGTAATATATGCTTGCAGATGAACTTCAAACGAATTAGTTATATCGCATATGCGGTTTATTACATCTAATGTTTTAGAACAGTCACCGCTGTATGTTAAAACTTGATCGTTTGCTGTTATTGACTTCGACTTAAAATCATATTTATAAGCTGTTGACTGTATATTTTTACCATTATTCTTTTTACTGATCAATCCAATAATTCGCTCGGATTCATAATCGGTTAAAAATGAGCACCCACGCATTCCGCTGAGTTTTCGATATATTAAACTCCAGCACATCTGATATGGATGTTCAATATCGTGTATTTCGTCGAGTGCCTCTTGCTCTGAAATGCCTGAAGCAAAAACCAACGACGGTTTTATCAAAACCCTGAACGTAAGATTCTTTCCGAGAGTGTCATATAAGTAATTGTTATTATCGGTAAATGACTCGTAAAATGGTAAACCTGCTACTTCAAATACACCAAAAATTTTTTTGCAGCCGGTAACATAAAACAATACCTTGTCTCCGATTCTGAGTTTTGAAATATCAGCAATCATACCTGTCAATGTCTTTTCTGTTGAACCGGATTTTTTTAAGTCAATTATACAAGACAAATCATTTCCTTTATATCCGGTTCCGGCAAACATATACTGTAGATGAATATTAAAAGTTCTTTCGTTTACTATAAAAACATGTGTCATGATCATTTCTCCTTCAAATGTTTTTTAAACTCCAGAGGGTCATACCAGTAACAGCCGACACAAGCGTTTTCTTCAAAATGGTGTTCCGCCCCTCCTGCATAATACGACATAGGATAACCGAGTTTCTTTGCGTCGTACCGAATACCTGTACTTTTACATTCATTGCAAAACTGTCTTTTTGCGTCATTGGCGGCTTTGCTTAGAGGCTGAAAATCAGACATTTTCTGTCCTTCGTTTTGCATTACTCTGTCCTCATTTTTCATACCGTTTTTGTGGTCTACTTCGGGATTTGATGTTCCCAATACAACACAACGCTTTGATTGAATAGCTTTTTTTATTACGGGATCAATATAAGAAGAATATTTGTTATCGGAAAATCCAACTGTTCTTATAGCGTCTGTACGATTACCGGGGGTAATACTTTTGTCACGTTCAATAATGTACTTTCTTCCGAAAGAACCGTCATCTCGTGACCACCCTGCACCGTTCAAAAGCTGTAAGCCTTGATATTCTCCAACAAATTCATCAACACTTACCCAGCGTGTTACTCCGTTTTCATCGGGTTGTGCAAGCTTTTCCCATAATTCAATTTTAGTCAACTTTTTTGACATTATATCATCATCTCTTTCTTAGAGTTTGAAGTTTTGAGAGTTAAGATTTAAGTTGTAAAAGTGGAAAGTTGAAAGTGGAATTTGTGAAGTATAAAGTTGAAGATACAGCACGCAAACACTCTGTTCGCGTGCTGTAAATGTTTGGTGTTATTGTCCGGCGGCGCGTGCGCAGCCCAAAAAGAAAAGCTTGAATATCAGATTGTCAAAGTTAGTGCTATATCCTAACTTTGACTGCGGGCAATTCAATTTTGGTTTTATTATGTACAAGCGCGTTATTGCCTGCCGCACGCCTGTTAGAAGAGTCCGCTTATTACGCCGTTTTCGTCAACGTCTATCTTCTCAGCAGCAGGACGTTTCGGAAGTCCGGGCATAGTCATAATACTGCCCGTGAGAGCAACAATAAAGCCTGCGCCGGCAGATACTTTAAGATTTCTTACAGTTACCTTGAAGTTTTCGGGCGCACCTAATTTTGCAGCGTCATCAGAGAAGCTGTACTGCGTTTTTGCCATGCATACGGGCAGCTTGTCAAAGCCGAGAGCGTTTATCTGAGCTAACTGCTTTACTGCGTTTGCCTCGAAAATAACACCGTCGCCGCCGTATATCTTCTTAACTATTGATTCTATCTTGTTTTCAACTGTATCATCAAGATCATAGCTGTATGTAAAGTCGCCCTGTTCTTCTTCGCAAAGTCTTACGACCTCTTTTGCAAGCTCTATACCGCCGTTACCGCCGTCTGCCCATACGGTTGACAACGCAACGTTTACGCCAAGCTCCTTACATTTTTCGATTACAAGCTGAATTTCTGCGTCTGTATCTGTCGGGAAACGATTGACCGCAACAACGCTCGGAAGCTTATACACATTCTTTATATTCGATACATGACGCAGAAGGTTAGGTATACCCTTTTCAAGTGCCTGCAGGTTTTCGTTTGCAAGCTCCGATTTCAAAGCACCGCCATGCATTTTGAGCGCACGAACAGTCGCAACAACAACAACGGCAGAGGGGGTAAGACCTGCATATCTGCACTTGATGTCAAGGAATTTCTCTGCACCGAGATCAGCTCCGAAGCCTGCCTCTGTTACGGCGTAATCACCGAGTTTAAGAGCCATTTTAGTTGCTACGACCGAATTGCAGCCGTGAGCGATATTCGCAAAAGGTCCGCCGTGTACAAGCGCAGGAGTACCTTCAAGCGTTTGTACGAGGTTAGGCTTAATAGCGTTTTTAAGAAGTGCAGTCATTGCGCCTGCGGCCTTCAGGTCACCTGCTGTAACAGGCTTTTCGTCATATGTATAACCGACGATCAGACGGGAAAGTCTTTCTTTGAGATCGGTTATTGATGTTGCAAGGCAGAGTACCGCCATAATTTCGGACGCAACTGTAATGTCATAGCCGTCCTCACGAGGTACGCCGTTAACTCTGCCGCCCAAGCCGTCTGTAATAAATCTTAACTGGCGGTCGTTCATATCAACACAGCGTTTCCAGGTAATGCGTCTGGGGTCGATGTTCAGCTCGTTGCCCTGATATATATGGTTGTCAAGCATAGCTGCCAACAGGTTATTAGCCGCACCGATAGCATGAAAATCGCCTGTGAAGTGCAGGTTTATATCCTCCATAGGTACAACCTGCGCATAGCCGCCGCCTGCCGCACCGCCCTTTATACCGAAAACAGGACCTAATGACGGTTCTCTGAGGGCAACCATAACATTTTTGTTGAGCTTTCTCAAACCGTCTGCAAGACCTATTGTTGTTGTGGTTTTTCCCTCGCCTGCAGGCGTGGGAGTAATAGCCGTTACTAAAATAAGCTTGCCGTTCTCCTTTTGATTTTCTTTAAGCAGCGACAAGTCAATTTTTGCTTTGTCGTTTCCGTATTGTTCAAGATATTTCTCGTCAATGCCTGCTGTGGCTGCAATATCCTTGATGTTTTTCATCTGTACAGACTGTGCTATTTCAATATCACTCTTATACATTTTAAAATCTCCTGTCAAGGCAGTAAAAATACTGCCGATTTTTTTATAATCCAAGCAAAGAAACCGTATCAAACTCTTTGAAGCAAGCGTCTATCCACAAGGATAATTCTTTTAACAGCTCTTCTACGGCGGTATTCTTTGCGTTCTCGCATACTTTGAACCAATCTTCACGGGTAATAACGGTAATGCCGTAATAATCAAACTCGGGCAAAACAGCCTTGAAAAGCTTTGACAGTTGATAGTCGTCAAATATATCTGCGTCTAAAAGCATTGAATCTTCAAGCCAGCATTTGCCGCTGTATGTACCCTTTTGAAACTCAAAATATGTAGTGTTGTCTTTTTTTCTTTCTTGTTCGGTAATAAAGTAGTTCATTCAATATCAACCCTTTTGAGTGCGGAATTTTTAAAGTTGAAAGTGGAGAGTGGAAAGTGGAATTTTGAAAGCCCACTTGCCCACTTTTTTTCGCTGTATTTATATATATTATTAATATTTTTTATCGCATTAGTTTTTAAAAAAAAGTGGGAAAGTGGGCAGAACACCCGAAAAACCGCATGATTCCTGAGTTTTTCGCTGCCCACTTTTGTTTTTAAAAGTGGGCAGAGGGTGGGCAGAAACAATGTGCAATGTGCAATGGTTGTATACAATACCATATGAACAGCATAAAGCTTTAGTATAACAAAGTAAGAACTTTGACTGCGTGCTATACAGCTTTGGTTATATTATGATTGACCGCAAATTCCACTTTCCACTTTCCAATTTCCACTTTTAATTAAACGGCGGCTGCCCGGTTGCCCACTTTTTTTCGCTGTATTTATATATATTATTAATATTTTTTATCGCATTAATTAAAAATAAAAGCGGGAAAGTGGGCAGAAAGCCCTGAAACACGCATTATTCCTAAGTTTTTTCGTGCCCACT
>JAFOMO010000091.1 GCA_017418905.1 Clostridia bacterium
CCGTGCTTATTCTTTTTATTATTTTTTTCATAAAATCACATTTTCAATGTGCAATGCGCTTTGCACAATTCGGAATGCAGACCGTGCAAAAACCTATATCAATGTAAATAATATTACAAATATTTATTTGAAGATTAGGATTTTTTGCTATACTCCCTCCGTCACAAGGTACTTGCGTACCTTGCGGCACCGTCTCGCCTGCCGGCTCGGTCGGTGCTGTTGCCTACGGCAACGTCTGCCCCCGGCAGACCGCACCCTCAAAGACGGAGGGGGTACTGCAACAAACTTGTAATTATTACAATACTAAAAAACAAATTTGAGTTTTTGCACAGTCTGCATTACGAATTAATTCATATGTTGTTATCATACGGTGCGTCTTCTTCCTCTGCATGAGAATCGTCACCGAAATCGAGATCGGTAAGGTCATCAAGTGAATCATTCTCTTCTTTGCTCTCAGCATTTTGCTGTGCAAGCTTAGCAGGATCAATTTCGATCTCGTCTTCTGCGCAGGGCTTGATAATAACACCGCTGAGAGGCGCTAACTTGATGTGCAGATAACCCTCGTTAGACTTCAGCTCATAGTTTCTGTTATTTGAACCGCCGTATATATCTGTATCTGTACTGATAAGCTCTCTGAAGAATCCGTCATAACCTACCGCAAGCCAATAATCATGCTCATTTGGTGAAAAGTTGAGTACAGCAAACAGAGGATGACCGTTAAAATCATCTCGTCTGTATGCATAAATATTATCATTGGCGTTCTGCATATCTACCCACGCAAAAGCAGACAAATTATAATCCTGACTGTATAAAGCAGGCTCTTCTCTATATATCCTGTTCAAAGCCTTTACAAACTCATGGTAGCTGTCGTGATTCGGATATGTAAGCAGGTTCCAGCCAAGAGGATTATCACCCTTCCACTCCATAAACTCTGCAAGCTCGTTGCCCATAAAGTTCAGTTTCTTTCCCGGGTGGGTCATCTGATACATATAATATGTTCTGAGGTTTGCGAATTTTTCCTCCTGCGTTTTGCCGTAAAATCTTGCGATCTCAGACTGCTTTCCGCCCGACACATCATCATGCGATATGCTGAGAATAAAAAGCTGCTGATTATAATAATACATCGGATATGTCATAACAGCATGATTTTGTGGCCTCATACTGTACGGTATAGTCATATAACGCAATGTTTCAGATGACCAGCCGAAGTCCCACGCATAGTCAAAGCCCATACCGCCGTATACTACGGGTGCAGTGTCTTTTAAACGGCAGGTAGAATCCTCTGCTATAAACATTACATCGGGGTGATAAGCATTAAGCGTAAACAATGAGTTTTTCAAGAACCAAATTCCGCAGTCGTACTCAGGTGAGTTCGGACTTCCGTCCGGATACATAAGATAAGCAACTGCGTCAAGACGTATACCGTCAAAGTGATACTGATTTATCCAGAAATTAATTGCAGAGCGCACAAAGCTGTGAACGTGCGGTTTTGAATAGTCAAATCTTATCGAACCCCACACAGACTCTCTGAACTGAGGTATCTCGGAGCCGTAAAGACAAGTACCGTCAAAATAGGAAAGTCCAAATTCGTCACGGGCAAAATGTACCGGAACAAAATCGAAAATCGCACCTATACCGTTCAGGTGACATTCGTCAACGAGCTTCATTAAATATCTCGGTTCGCCGTATCTGCTTGTAGGCGCATAAAATCCGCTTACCTGATAGCCCCACGAACCATCATACGGGTACTCTGTCAAAGGCATAAACTCAATATGAGTGTAACCCATTTCTTTTGCATACGGAATAAGCACATCAATAAGCTCTTCATACCTATAAAGCTTATCGTCGCCCTCTTTATCATCTTTAACACGCCACGAGCCTAAGTGTACCTCATATATATTAAGCGGATTGGTAAAATTCTTATTTCTGCTCTTTACCCAGTCATTATCACGCCAATAATAATTGTTAATATCGTACACGATAGACGCATTCTTCGGACGTACCTCACTGTAATATGCAAACGGGTCGGCTTTATCTGTATATTGTCCGTCCTGCGTATAAATTCTGTATTTATAAACAGTGCCCTCTCCTATTCCCGGTACAAATGTTGTCCAGACGCCGAAAACATCTCTCTGCATAGGTATTTCTTCCCAGTTATTGTGAGAGGCTATAAGCTTCACACCGCTTGAACCCGGAGCATAAACAGAAAAGCTTACTCCGCCGTTTTCGATATGTGCGCCGAAAAGCTCATACG
>JAFOMO010000092.1 GCA_017418905.1 Clostridia bacterium
AGGCATAATAAAGAGCTGGTGGACGGACTCGAACCCCCGACCTGCTGATTACAAATCAGCTGCTCTACCAACTGAGCTACACCAGCACGTTTGTCAAACTTGTATGTTTCCCAAGTGCTTAATAATAATACCATACAGAACAGAAAAAGTCAATAGTTTTTTTGAATTTTTTTATTTTTCTTCATAACGTATTTTTTTAACATAAAAAATATACTCTGTGCGAAAAACACAGAGTACCTAAATAATTGGTGGGAACAATAGGGCTCGAACCTATGACCCTCTGCTTGTAAGGCAGATGCTCTCCCAGCTGAGCTATGCTCCCACATATTCGCTGTATCTCTCAGCGACAAGAATTATTATACACTATCTCTTCCTATTTGTCAATCACTTTTTGAAAATTTTTTCAAAAAACTGCACCGCAAATTTCTTCACGGTGCAGTAATCATTCATTTGTATTGTTATACTTCGTTTGAGATCATATCTGCATATGTTTCCCTTTTGATAACAACAAAATCTTCTTTATCCTTTATCATCACAACACATGGCTTCGGAACTTTGTTATAGTGAGATGACATTGCATAGTTATATGCGCCTGTTGTCAATACTGCGATAGTATCGTTGCGCTGAGGACGAGGCATTAATACCTCTTCCTGAATTATATCTCCGCTTTCGCAGCATCTGCCTGCGATCGTACATTTGTAATCGCACTCATCCTGCATTCTGTTTGCAAGAAGTACCGTATAAGGAGACTGATAAAGCGTAAATCTCGGGTTATCCGTCATACCGCCGTCAATAGAGATATAGTTTTTAAGTCCTGTTATTTCTTTCAGATACCCTGCGGTATAAAGTGTAAGTCCTGCATCTGCAACAATGCTTCTGCCCGGCTCCATAAGTATTCTCGGCATTGCTATTCCGTACTCCTTGCAAAGCTGTGAAATAACCTCTGAGATACCCTTGATATTTGCCTCATAGTCTATCTCGGGATCATCTTTTGTGTATCTCACACCCATACCGCCGCCGAGATTGAGAGTGTTGGCTGTGTATCCGAACATATTGTTTGTATCAGCAATGAATTTTATCATTGTGCCTGCGGCATCGCAGAACGGCTCATACTCAAATATCTGAGAACCGATATGACAGTGATAGCCGTCAAGAGCAATATTATCAAGCGCAAGTGTTTTCTCGACAAGCTCATAAGCCTGCCCTGTTTCGATAGCTACGCCGAATTTTGAATCAACGCTGCCTGTTGAGATCTTCTTGTGTGTATGCGGATCTATGCCCGGAGTAATTCTCAAAAGTACCTTCTGTACAACATTCATACTGCGTGCGATCTCATCAACAACAGATACTTCTTCTATGCTGTCGCATACAAAATGACCAACTTTGTTTTCAATTGCAAATCTGATTTCGTTCTCGGTTTTGCTGTTGCCGTGAAAATATGCTTTTTCCATCGGAAAGCCAGCCTGAACTGCTGTGTATATTTCACCTGCTGATACGCAGTCGATACCGATATTTTCACTCTTTGCAATTTTGTATATATACTTGAAGCTTAACGCTTTGCTTGCATACAGCGGAATGGAATCCGAGGTAAAATACTTCTTCATAGCTTCTCTGTATATACTCATTTTTTCACGGATCTTTCCCTCATCAAGAAGCATAAGAGGTGTTCCGTATTTTTTTGCAAGGTCAACGGTATCCATACCCGCAAATGCAAGGTGTCCGCAATCGTTTACCGACAAATTATTACAAATCATATTTTCACTTCCTCAAATCATTTCATTATACTTATACGTTAAGTCCAAGCTTTCTCATCTCGTCATAGAGAACCTCAGCGTGATCCTCTTCCATAGGTGTAAGGGGCAGTCTTACATAGTTTTCACCAAAACCGAGCTTTGACATTGCAGCCTTTGCCGGAATCGGGTTTACCTCTGAGAACAGAGCATCTATAAGCGGCAAATATCTGAGCTGCATTTCAGCACTTCCCTTTACATCACCGTCAAGAAACTTTCTGCACATCTCGGCAGTTTCTTTCGGAAATACGTTTGAAAGAACAGATATAACGCCCTTGCCGCCGATAGACATTATCGGCACTGTCTGATCGTCGTTTCCGCTGTACATATCCATCTGATCGCCTACAAGCTGCATGATCTTTACACACTGAGAAATATTTCCGCTTGCCTCTTTTACTGCGGCGATCATCGGGTGCTTTGCAAGCTCCACAAAAGTCTTTGGCAATATATTTACGCCTGTTCTGCCGGGAATGTTATAGACAATTATCGGCTTTGTGCTTGCGTCTGCAATAGTGTAGAACATTTTGATCAAGCCGTTCTGTGTAGCCTTATTGTAATAAGGTGTTACTATCAGGCAAGCGTCAACGCCGACTGAGCATGCGTACTTTGTAAGCTCTACGGCATAAGCTGTATCGTTTCCGCCTGTGCCTGCGATTATCGGGACTCTGTGAGCTGCACGCTCTACGGCAAAGCGAATAGCCTCTTTATGCTCTGCATCTGTCAAAGTAGAAGCTTCACCTGTTGTACCGCAGATAACTAAAGCGTTAATACCCTGCTCTATCTGCCAGTCGATAAGCTTTCCGAAGTTCTCAAAGTCGATACCGTTCTCGTTCAAGGGTGTTACAAGGGCAGTTGCTGCGCCCTCAAAAATCGTGAATTTACTCATAATAAAAACTCCTTTTGATGTTTTTCCGCACTCTGCGGTAATATTTTCTGCAATAAAAAATAAAAGCCGATATAAATCGGCTATCAAAATTACTCAAAACGGATTCAAAAGAAAGTTTATCATAATTAAGATAGCACTCCGCACTTGCGACAGTCATACGGATATTATCCGCACGCCCAGATCAACCTTTCGCCTCGGTCATCTTCGGCAAACACTCCTTTCACACACACCCAAGCTTTGCGAAAGCCGTTGCTGTGAGCTACTGTTAGTATTTGCGCCTCTATCATAATTGCAGTAACTTTATAATAACACTAATTATTTATAATGTCAATAGTTATCAGCGTTCAGAACAAAAAAATCTTTCGCACTATATATTATTCTGTTTGTCGAAAAAATGTTATACCGCAATAATAAAATTCCCGACAAAGCATTAAAGGTCACCTCTAAGCTTTATCGGGAAAACAATCATTTTCTTGAGGACGTATTCTTCTTATGTCTGCGTTTTTTTCTGTCCTTCATAGCTTTATTTCTCTTTTTGCGGTTATTGTAAGCTATCGTAAATATTATATACAGTACCAATAAAAATACAACAACACCAACTGCTATCAGTAAGTAACGTGAATGCAGCACCTTCGTCGCATACTCCATAAAATAAAGTATTTTACTGCGTTCTACCGTTTCGCTTGCAATAAGTTCAACCGTTGTAAGCTCTTGATTAGCATAGCTGATAGTAGCCGAACCTATTACTGTACCCTCTATTACGGGGGCTGTCAAGCTGTCGGGTATATCAACGGAAATATCAATGCTTGACGCTGCAACATCTGTCGGCAGGATCGTTGAATAAGATTTCTGCGGAACAAGCAATACTGTATCCTGATTCCACGCAAGCTTTACAGGAACTTCGCAAACGGGGGTTTGTTCGCTTATAACGCTTTTAATTTCAAGCGTTGTAAATGCCCACTTATACAACGTTTTACTATCGAGCATCGCTCCGTTTGTTTCGATCTCTTTTCCGTTTGAATCTATACATGGAGAACCCATTACAATACACAAATAAGTATAGCCGCTGTAATTTGCAGTAGACACAAGGCAATAGCCTGCCTCATCAGTCGTACCGGTTTTTATGCCCTTTGCGTATGGATAATAATAATCTCCGCCGCCTGTTTCGTTTATCATATAATTTGTGTTTATCAGCGGATATTCTTTTTCCGTATCAACAGACAAATAAGCCGTAACGGTATTTGAGATCTCGTTAAAGTAAGGCAGTGTCTGAGCATACCTTGTAATAATCGCAAGATCGGACGCTGTTGTATAGTGCTCTTCGTCATGAAGTCCGTGAGGATTCATAAAATGTGTGTTTTGGCATCCCAACTCTTCAGCCTTTGCGTTCATCATGTCGATAAACTTCTGTACAGAACCCTCGCCCACATGATAAGCCAAAAGCAAAGCTGCGTCATTGCCCGATTTTATCATAAGACAGTTGAGAAGATCGTAAACGGTAACATACTTACCTATAAAATACTCCAGATTTGAAAGCGAGCTGCCTGTTCCGATAAGTCTGTCTAATATCTCTTTATCTATAAGCACCTTTTCTTCTTTAAAGTCGCTTACATGCTCCGCCGCAATTATATAAGTCATTATTTTTGTTGTGGAAGCAGGATACATCTTTTTATCGGAATTTCTCTCAAACACTACCGTTTCGGTATCGAGGTTGAGAAGATAAACAGCCTCTGATGTGATTTTTTCGTCTATTGTAAAGGTTGCCGCACTCGCATTAGTCAAGAAACAAGACATCAATACGATCGCTGCCGTAATAACTGCCGTAATTCGTTTTAACATTCTCTTCCTCTTTTCATACAGTTCCTAAACTCAATTCAGCTTTTGCCCTACATTGTTGAAAAGCATATTGACCTCTGCTCTCAGACTGCGATAATCACCGCAGTCGGGGTTCAGATAGTCATTCATTATCATTTTTGAAGCTTCCTGCGCCTCGTGCATTACTTCGATATTCTCTGCAAGATCTGCGATCTTCAGCTCGGGAAGTCCGTGTTGACGAGAACCGAAAAAGTCGCCCGGTCCTCTTAGCTTCAGATCTTCATCTGCTATAATAAAGCCGTCATTAGTCTGACACAGTGCGTTTAATCTCTTTTTTGCCTCTTCGCCTCTTGCATTTGATACAAGTATGCAGTATGACTTATATTTTCCTCTGCCTACTCTGCCTCTGAGCTGATGAAGCTGTGACAAACCGAAACGCTCGGCATTCTCTATCATCATTATTACGGCATTTGACACGCTTACTCCGACTTCTATAACAGTTGTCGATACAAGCACATCTATTTCACCGTTTACGAATTTATTCATTATTTCGTCTTTTGCAGACGCCTTCATTTTACCGTGAAGGCACTCGACACGGCAGTTTCTGAGCGCACCCGACTTTATTTTTTCGGTATATTCTTCAACACCGATAAGTCCCGTGTCGCTGTTTTCGACGGCAGGACATACTATATAGCACTGCCTGCCTTCTGCTATCTGCTTTATCAAGAAACCGTAGGCACGTTCTCTTACAGAATCGTCTATCAAAAAAGTATCTACCTTTTGTCTGCCGGGGGGCATTTCGTTTACTATCGAAATATCAAGATCGCCGTATATGATGAGCGCAAGCGTTCTCGGAATAGGCGTTGCCGACATTACAAGCAAATGAGGATTTTTCCCCTTAGACAAAAGCGTCGAACGCTGACGAACTCCGAAACGGTGCTGTTCGTCCGTAATTACCAAGCCTAAGCTATTGAATACTACAGTATCCGATATTAGCGAATGGGTACCTACAATAAAATCAATTTCACCGTCTGCAAGCTTTGCAAGAACAGTGCGTTTCTGCTTTGCAGTCATTGAACCTGTCAACAGCTCGGCTTTTACGTCTGTATTTTCAAAGATCTCACTGAACGTCTGAAAATGCTGTTGAGCCAGTATTTCTGTCGGAACCATCATAGCAGCCTGATAACCGTTTTTTATACAGGTATAAGCAGCCGCACCGGCAACCATTGTTTTGCCCGAGCCTACATCGCCCTGAACAAGTCTGTTCATAGCCTTGTCGTTATTAGTCATATCGTTTATACAGTCGTCAATTGCTCTTTTCTGCGCATTTGTCAAAGTAAACGGCAGTAAGCTTAAAAATTCGTCTGTATAATTTTTTTCAAGCACTACCTCTGAACGCTCGAGCGACAGCGATTTGATTGATGAAAGTCCGAGTACAAGCACCAACAGCTCTTCAAAAATAAGTCTGCGCTTTGCATTTTCTGCTTCTTCCATATCTTTCGGAAAATGTATTGCGAAAAGTACATCTTTAAGCGGCGGCAAACAATATTTCCTTCGTACATTCTCCGGTATAGGGTCTTTGACCGTTTCGGGCAGCATATCGAGAACCTTTCTTACCGACTGTTCTATATGCTTTGTAGAAAGACCTGCAACCTGACTATATATCGGGTGTATAGGCACGCTTTCGGAAGCACCGTATAATGCAAATGTCGGGTTTATCATTTCGGGAATATTGTAATTTACGGCAGCTTTTCCGTAAAACAGGTACTGCTTACCCGTTTTGAGCATTGAAGAAATATAGCGGTTATTAAAAAACGCTATTTTCATTTCGGAATATCCGTCCGATACTATTACGGTAGATAATATTCTTCCACCCGAAACTATCGTCTGTCTGACAGGGGATGCAAGGCTTGCTTTTATGCAAACCGTTTCGCCGTTTTGTGCGTCTTGAATTGACGTTATATTACTCCAGTCCTCATAAGCTCTGGGATAAAAACGCACAAGGGCACCGGCAGTGTCGATACCCAGCTTTCTGTAAAGCTGACCTCTCTTTGTGCCGATGCCGTTAATTTGTTCTATTGGGATCTCGTAAAGTGAAGCCAATTTAATCAACCTTTATTCTACAGAAATAATAAAGTAGTATACCGGCTGACCGCCGTTAACATAAGATATTTCCATATCTTTTCCGTATTTTGCAGTGAGAAGCTCTATAACTCTCTCAGACTGTTCAAGTGTTACGCCCTCGCCGCTGATAACGGTAATGAATGCAGATTCCTTTGAAACAAGATTTTTGGTAACCTTAACGGCAGCCTTAACAATATCCTTTTCTGTAATAGTAAGCTTACCGTTTTCGAGTGCGATTATTTCATTCTCTTTGATCTTATGCAGACCAACGCCAAACTCGGAATCTCTTGCGGCAAATGTTACAAGACCTGTCTGAACATTTGAGAAAGCCTCCTGCATCATTTCAAGAGCAGTATCAACATCTGCATCGGGATTGAAAGCAAGCAGTGCAGAAAGTCCCTGCGGTATAGTCTTTGTGGGGAGTACAATCACCGTTCTGTCCTCAACAAGCGGAGCAGCCTGTTCGGCAGCCATAATAATATTCTTATTGTTAGGCAATACAACTACCTTTTTGGCAGGAGTTGCCAGAACTGCGCTGAGAATATCCTGTGTACTCGGGTTCATAGACTGACCGCCGCTTACAACATTTGCACAGCCACAGTCTTTGAACAATTCAACAAGTCCCTCGCCTGCTGCAACCGCAACGAAACCGATCTCTTCTGTCGGTTCTGCAATAACAGGTTCTTTGCTCTCGTTTGATTTATCTTCTTTCTGCTTTGCAGCCTTTTCAGCCTCGGCAGCCTTTCTGTGCTGCTCTTTCATGTTTTCTACCTTTACGGTCAAAAGCTGACCATATTCAAGACCTGCCTGCAATGCATTGCCGGGGTTCTCTGTATGAACATGAACTTTTATTATCTCTTCATCATCTACTACTACAACACAGTCGCCTATACTTTGCAGGAATGTTCTCAGCTCATCAGCCTCTGTAAGTATATCGGGATCTCTGCCAACTATAAACTCTGTGCAGTATGTGTAGGTAATATCATCATCAAACTGTGCGGCGGCAGATCTGAAGTAATCCTCTTCTTCGCTCTCGCCTGCGGCAGCTTTCTTAAACTCTATGATCTCGCCGTCTCTGAATACTGAAAGCATTCCCTCAAAGATGGTGCAAAGTCCTTTACCGCCTGCATCTACAACATTTGCCTTTTTAAGCACCGGCAAAAGCTCGGGGGTAAGCTCCAAAGCCTCATTTGCTGCTGCGGTTATTGTTTCCCAAACGGTAACAGCGTCATTCTCTGTGGCAACAAGCTCGTTGCCTGCCTCGAAAGCCATTCTTGCAACTGTAAGAATAGTTCCCTCAGTCGGCTTCATAACAGCCTTGTATGCAGCCTCTACGCCCTTGCCGAGAGCCTCTACAAGATCTTTTCCGTCTGCATTTTCTTTATCTTTAAGACCTATTGAAAATCCTCTGAAAATAAGAGACAAAATAACACCGGAATTTCCTCTTGCGCCTCTGAGCATTGAAGAAGCAACCTTTTGTGCAACAGTTGATACATCATCACATTCAAGACCTTCAAGCATTTCTGCAGCAGCGTTGATAGTCATTGACATATTTGTACCTGTATCGCCGTCCGGTACGGGAAAAATATTCAAATCGTCTATCTTAGACTTGTTTTTGCTTATGTTGTTTGCACCCGAGATAATTGCGTTCTTTAACAGCTTGGCATTTATCATTATAAATACACTTCCTATCAAAATATTATTATATACAACCAGAAAATACTAACCTATTTACACCTTTATAGGTATCTCTGATTTATTATAACATAATAAAAGAAAATTTACAAATGAATATACTATTAATTTGTTAAAAAAGTGTTAACATTATTCGTAATACCCTTCGTCATATCCGTAATCGTTATAACCGCCGTCATATCCGTAATCATCATAGTAATTATCGTTGTCGTAATATGTCGGATCGTTGTTATTATTGGGATCGTAATATGCGTCGTTTTCTTCACCGCTGTTCAAAGACGAATCTTCATTTTCTTTGGAAGCTTCTTCGCTCTCGTTCTTTGAGGAATCGGAGTTGTCTGTATCGGTAGAGCTGTCTATCGTTATATGCGGAAGCTCTGTGCGAGATGTTGTTGTATTCTGCTTTTTTACGAAAGTATTATATGCGTCAACGTCTTCAAGATAGTCAAGATTTTCAACAACATATTTTGTACTTCCGAAAATTGCAGCAGACATATCCTCATATTCGGGATAGCTTCTGATTGAATATGCATGATAATTGTTAAGAACGGAATCTTCATAAAAGAGATTATTTTTAATATCTACACTTCCGGCGGAGAGTGAGGCTAAAATATATATCTCTCCTACCACTGTATCACCGGGCTTGATATAACCCGAACCGTTTGTATCTTCGCATACAAAAGTACCCGTTACCTTGTAAGCGGCAGTGAAAACATTGTCACTGTACTGCACTGAATTTAAAGCATAGTAACAGCCGATCGGTTCATAATCAAAGGTCGATTTAAAGTTTGAGAGTGCAAAGTCATTTTTTATCTTCTGTACATCAGACAAAGGCTTTTTCTTCTTCTCAACCTTAGAACCGTTTTCATCATACACCTCGGTATCTTCTTCGTCTGCTTCGTCCTCTTCATAGACCATATCTTCAAAGTAAAGCTCGTCGTCCTCTTCGGATTCATAATTATCATCGGAGTTTTCTTCCTCCGTATCCGTTTCGGAATCCTCTTCACCAAAGTACCAGTCAAGCGTTTTGTATGATGTATCTGCACCTGCAACATATGTTTCTACCATACGGTGCATTTTTGCTGTAACGGTGTCATAAGTTACGCCCATCATTGTTGTTACATATTTCGACAAGCCGACAACGGTATATTTTTTTACATCCTCGGTAAAAACATAACCGTTTCTTTCTGCGATCTCCTTGTTAAACTCCGCACGAACAACTACCTTATCACCGTTAGAGAGATCATAGTTATCGCAGTAAAACGTAACATTATCTATAATGTATTGTATACAATTAGATTTATCAAGCTGAACAGAACCGTAGGGTGCAACGCCGTTGAACTTTACGCCCAAGCCCTCAAACGGGCTCATTTCAACCTTATCTTCAAGACCGTCAACGATAAAATCGAATGAATCGTCAATAAAGGTTATATTCAATGCACGAGCCATACTCTCGTCATATGTAACTTTTATTGTAACAACATCGCCGTTGGAAAAATAAGAATCCTCATCGCTTTGACCGTCATAAGAAAACCTGAATGTTTCTGCAAATCTGAGGGCGGCTGTTTTATCCCTTTTTCCGTCTGCGTATATTTTGTTTACTGCTGCATCGTTTACTTTTATTGACAGTGTTCCGTGTTCGGTGTAGCCTATAACGGTTACGTCTGCAAAATCCTTAACAGAATATTCTACAGTGCCGCAGGCTGAAAACATTACCAAAATAAATAATACGGCTATACTCAGCCCGATCTTGCCAAGCAGCTTCATAGGCATTTATCCTCCATGAATAATTATTCCTCATTATGACTTTAAGCACAATTATAACACAACATTTCAGATAATTCAATAAGCTTTATTTTTTTTTACAATTTCGGTACACATTATATATACACAGACGTCAAATAAAAATAAACTATGACTTTTGTACGGCTCTTCTACATTTTTCCTCTGCGAAAAGCATGATAATACCACACAAAAACAGGCACCGACAAAACGTCCGTCAGTGCCCGAAACAAAATTGTTTTAAATTGTTTAATTCTCAATCGGCAAAACTGCCAGATTGATAGAGCATCTCAAAATATACAATGCGTCCTTTGAGGTTACTTTGCCGTCATTATCTACATCTGCGGCTTTAATCTGCCCCGGTGTAAGTTCTTCAAGTTTAATTGCATATCTTTGTGCCTGCATAGAGTCTTTTGCAGAAATTACAGCGTCTCCGTTAACGTCACCGTATTCTATTAAATGTGAATTATAATGTATAACTGTATCATCACCATACAAATTATACTCTTCACAATTAATTGCATTCCACTCTTCTTCGCTGCCTGTATAATAAACATCACGAACATAGCTGCTGAACGCTAAATCTTCGATCTGAGTAACGCTAACGGATATTTCTACTCTTTCCAAACCTACACACCCTTCAAACGCTCCATATTCTATCGTTGTCACGCTATCCGGAATTATTACATTGTTAAGTTTTTCACAATTTGCAAACACCCAAGTTTGCAGTTTAGTAATATTGCTTGACAGCTTCATTTTTTCAAGACTACTGCAATAATAAAAAGCGGCATAACCCAAATCGTTCACGCTGTCCGGTATCACCACATTTGTTAGTGCCATGCAATTATCGAAAGCATGATCTCCGATCGATTGCAAGCTATCCGGAAAATCTATACCAACAAGATTTATACAATCAAAGAAAGCACTGAAGCCTATATATTCTAAATTTTCGGACAGTTTAATATTTTCAAGGCCTTCACAATGAATAAAAGCATAGGGTTCAATACTTCTTACAGTATTTGCTATTTCAACATTTTTAAGATTAAGACAAAGATCAAAAACATTTTCGCCAATATCGTTTACTCCGCTTTCAATAATAACGTTTTTTATACGCCAATTATTCCAAAACGGGCTGACATTTTCACCAGAACCGTTATCAAAATTATTCATAATACCGTTACCGAAAATATACAGATTTCCGCTTAAATGAAGCTCGTACTGTACGTTATCGCCCCTTATCCCGCAGTCTCCCGTTTCAAGTATGCGAGTTGTATCATCAACGTCATGAACAGTTTCGGTTTGTACCTCGCTCGTCTTCTCGGGTGAAGGAGAATTTTCGTTTTGAGCCGCATTCACGGGCAATGCCGCATTGTATGCCGCCGTCATCAGCGATAATACAACAGCCAGAATCTTTTTTACATTTTTCATTTTGATCGACCTTTCTTTTTATATTTACGGAAAACAGAGTGATCCGTTTTTTTCATTCTATCATATCGCTATCAACACATCAAGTCTTTTGCACAAAATTGTAAAATATGTTTTCAAATTATTGTATAATTAAACAATTGTTATATTTATATTTATATTTATCATTATACTTCAACCATCTGAAGATAATCTGAAGAAAAACAAAAAGACACCGACAAAATGCCGATGTCTTTACATTATTTTTTTTAAATCTTTCACGCAGCGAATAATATTCTTATCCGCCAATTATTTCAACTATCTTTGCTTCTGCCAAAGCTGCGTCTGCCTTTCCTCGGCTTTCCTTCATTACGAAACCAACCAAAGACTTAATAGCCTTTTGCTTTCCGTTCTTAAAGTCTGCAACAGCTTTCGGGCTGCTGTC
>JAFOMO010000093.1 GCA_017418905.1 Clostridia bacterium
AGGGCACAACAAGTGCGGAAAGCTTCAAAAGCGTAAATATTACGGCAATACCGCCGCAGATGATTATTACACCCGTAACAGGTACAGTCAAAATATTGACTATAACGGAATAAGGCGATATTGTCCCCGTTACAAAAAACGAAAACGGCAGACAGCCGATAAATGCAGCGACTGAAGCGGCGGCGATACGTACAAAATAAAGAATGATCTTTGATTGTGTAAATCTTTTGGCAAAGCTTTTAAAACGTGCGGAAATACTGCTCTCGAATGCAGATAAAGCAAAAACGCACGAAAAAGACCAAAGCATACCAATATCACCGACATGCAGAGGGTTGATACAAAGTATTATACAGGCAACTCCTAAAGCGTTCAAGCGATCTACTCTCTTGTCATAGGCTCTGAACAGCTCGATGATTATTATCATTGAAAGCGCACGCCGAACAGAAAAGCCCATTCCCGAAACGGCGGCGAACATTACTGCACATAATATTTTGACGGCAGATGAGGAAAGTCTTATAATTGCACTGTCTGCACGCACTTCACTGAAAAAGCGTTTTACGGCAATATCGCACAGAAGGCTCACAGCAGCAAATATCAGCGACAAATGCATACCCGATACAACTAAGATATGAGAAATACCGAGACTTTTAAAGCGGGAATATACGTCTGTTCTTAAATATCGCTTTTCGCCTGTAAGCATAGCCGTACAAAGGGCGGCTTCATTGTCGTCAAGATGTTTGATAAAGGTCTGCTCCGTTTTATGACGTACATACGAGAATACATAATACCACGGTCTTTTTTCGCATTTCGTCACCGTATAATCACTGCCGTAATATGTGTTTATGTATGCACTCAGAAATATACCTCTTGCGCCGTAATATGAGGCATAGCCGTAACCGTTCTCGTATAAAGCTTCAAGCTCTGCCGTACCCTCTATACGGTCATATATCCTGCAAGGTACAATTTTGTTTGAAGAAACCGATATTTTAAGGCTTTTCTTCTCTCCGTTCACAGTGTCCGTTTTTACCGTATAAAATACAGTTTTATTTTTTGTATAGGGATCGTCTGTCACCGTACCTGTAAAATGAACGGTCTGCCCTGCATAAGCATTAAGAATGGGTTCAATATAAAGCTTTTCTGATGCACAATGCAGGCATACAGACAAAACAACGGTAATACTGCAAACTATTATAAAATTTGTTCGCTTTTTATATTTGCGCTTGAGAAATAAAGCGCCCAAAAATAAAACAAAACACACTACGGCAGCATAAACCGCCATAGTGTGAAACGCTGTTGCGAATACAAGTGAGATCAGCATACCAAAACCCACACAAGCAAGCGGTCTTTTCACTTGTACTACACCCCTTATATCTTATTTCGGGAATAAAGGCAATTGCTCCAAAAAGATAATATCATCTCTCTGAGCTGCTTCACCCTCAGCAAGAACAGCGGCTTTACCTACGATAATACCGCCTGCCTGCTTAACAAGCTCCTCTAAAACATACAAAGACGCACCTGTGCTGATAACATCATCAACGATAAGCACTCTTTTGCCTTTAAGTCTTTCGGCACGTTCTTTGGCAAGATACAGTCTTTGTACGGCATTTGTGGTAATGGATTTTACCTCAAACGAGATAGGGGATATGTCATATGTTTTTATAGATTTTCTTGCTATCTCGTAATCACGGCAGCCCTGTCTTGCCATTTCATAGCAAAGCGGAATACCTTTAGCCTCGGCAGTTACAACAATATCATGCTCGGGGCATTTTTTCAAAAGCTCTCTTGACACAGCCTCTGTTATCTCAACATCACCGAACATTACAAAAGCGGCAATATTAAGATCATCGCTCACAGAGCAAAGCGGCAATTCTCTTTCAAGACCTGCTATTTTCAGTTTATAAGTGTTCATTGTTCTATACCTCTAATATTCTAATGATGAAAGTGGAATTTTTTAAAAGTGGAATTTGGAAAGTGAAAAGTTGAAATTTGAAAGTTGAAAGTTGAGATTTGAAAGTGGAATACAACACATTATCTCAACTCTCAAAATTCCACATTCAGACTGTGCAAAAAGTAGTGTTGATTTAATTCAAGCCTTAGTGCGCCGCCTTGGAGCGGCGGGGCGACTTTGACTCAAAATCATACTTAGGGGCATTTTCTGCCAAAATGCCCCTCTTCCAAACACAGTCCGCAGGACTGTTTTTGAAATTCACCCCTAAAAGGGCTGGAGCGTGCCTCCGGCGGCTAAGGGGCGCTGCCCCTTAGAACCCCGCAAGCCTTTTGAAAAAGGCTTGACCGAAAACTAAATTGTTGGTTTTTGCACA
>JAFOMO010000010.1 GCA_017418905.1 Clostridia bacterium
ACGCCTATAGTTGATATACGAGTATGCAAAGAAAAGGGCTTCACCGTGAACGGTAAAGTCTATACAAAGTCTATAAAATCCGCTGTAGCTGAGGTTGCAAAATACGCTGTAAAGGCTTCCGACTACTTAGCAGGAACAGACGAGCAGAACGAGGAAGTTGTAAAAACGCTGTTGTCCGTTCTCCGTAATCGCAGAATGTTTGCTTTTACGGGGATAATGCGTGCTGTCCGTCAGGAGCTGAAACTTGACGAGATAGAAACAGGCGACTTGATACACGTTGAAGCAGATGAAAAACCGACTTCGGCGGCACTCGTTGCGAAATTGTGGTTTTACTGGAATAGTAAATTAGGCGAGTATGTGCATACAGGTGCAGAAATTGTTTCTGATGAAGAACAGAACGAAAGCCGAACGGCATAGCGCCGCTTCGGTGGGGTGGTTGCGTTTTTGAGCAACGGGACCCGCCGAAGCGGCTAAAGCCGTCTGCTTTTTCTTCTGGAGCTTGTCAGTCAACAAATTGTTTACCTGCATAAATCATTCTTGACAAATTATTCTTCAAGGGTTAAAATGGTAAAAAGTGAATATTAAAACAAACTGTTGAAGGCTCAAAAAAGAGAATGACCGAGCAGGAAGGCAACCTGTCGAGAATGAAATGAGCCGCCGAAAATGATAAAGGCAATTTATCGGATATAAAAAAATAGACCTGCAACAGACGGCAATCTATTGCAAGTCCCAGTATGTACCGTTTCGCACACGGTAGCACCTGTTTATATCATCATACCGCAGATTTCAAAATCTGTCAATGGAGTTATAGCAATCTCTGGAACTTGTAACAAAGTTTCAGAGGTTTTTTTATTTGCCTGAAATCGCAACAGCTCACCGAATAAAAAAAACAATTTTCTTCAGTCCCCCCTCGCCGGAGGCGAAAAAAGAGTTAGAGCCGGTACAGAGGTAGCAGAAAAAGTTTTTTTAAAAAGTGCGAAGCAGTCTTGACGGCGTTTAAAAATGCGTTACAATATCGCAGGGCAACTGGATGAAGTTTTGAAAACAATTTTCTTTCAGTTGCCCCAAGGCAACCGAAACGCATTTTTAAAAAGCAGTCAAGACCGACCGACCAACGGGAGGGAGCTTTTTTAAAAAAGTTTTTATGCGGATGTAGAAGAATAAATCAGAAATCCAACAGAAAAGAAAAAAAGAAAGGCTCAGCAACGGCGCAGCCGTTGCGACAAGGTGGACGGATCCGCAGCAGATCAGACCGCCTTCGGCGGTCTGGCTGCGCGGATCGCCACCGTCGGCACGGAGTGCCGAGCCTTTTAACTTGATACTATACAAACATCTCGGGATGACAGAGAAAGGAGGGCAGAAAATGCACAAGGCAAGCGACCTTTTAAACGAAATCAGCGGAGTATTTCAGCCAAAAAAGAAATATAGCTTGAAATATTCGCAAGTCCTGCAGAGGATTGGAGAGCAAAAGAGAGCCGCAAGGGTTAAAGAGTGCGGCAGTTTTTTGGAGTTCGGTTTGTACGATGATGAAACCGTCAGGCTTCGCCACGCAAATTTCTGCTCTGACCCTCTTTGTCCTCAGTGCGCAAAGCGCAAGAGCTTGAAAGTTTATTCTCAGGTTGCCGCTGTCACCGAGAAGCTCCAGAACGAATATGTATTCTTGTTTGTCACTCTCACCGTAAAAAATCCGACAGGGGACAAGCTGGGCGAAACTTGCGACTTGCTGTATAAAGCATATCAGCGACTTGTTGATACAAAGCGTATGAAGTTCATCAAGGGAGCTTTCAGAGCTTTGGAAATCACTGTAAACAGGGATACTGCGCCTATTACATATCATCCGCATTTGCACTCCATATGGGCTGTAGAGAAGAGCTATTTTGATAATGACTATCTGCCGCAGAAAGAGCTTTCAGAGCTTTGGAAGCAAGCTCTGGGCGTGGATTATACGCCTATAGTTGATATACGAGTATGCAAAGAAAAGGGCTTCACCGTGAACGGTAAAGTCTATACAAAGTCTATAAAATCCGCTGTAGCTGAGGTTGCAAAATACGCTGTAAAGGCTTCCGACTACTTAGCAGGAACAGAC
>JAFOMO010000094.1 GCA_017418905.1 Clostridia bacterium
TAACATCTATATATACTATTATACAGTAAAGTAATACAATAATTCAGTCTGAGCAAAACTTCACTCCGATCTGCTCACAATACCGATTGTGATAACTTTGTGATAAAAACCAAATAGACACTCAAAAGTACCGTTTAGACAAAACCCCTTGAAAAAGTATCGTTTTTGTTATATTATAGTGTTGCAGTGAATGATTGCTAACACTGCTTACCACTTAGAGAATGCGGCATGATTGCCACTACCGCATTATTTGATTTAGATTATATGACCTCTTTCTAAATACGAATCCCCTAAAAAGAGAGCGTTTACGAGCCGCTCTCTTTTTTATTTCGTTTATTTTAACCAATACATAACATCTATATATACTATTATACAGTAAAGTAATACAATAATTTTGTTTAAACAAATTATGAAAGAGGAGTGATTCAATGGAATTTAAAATTACAATTGTTACAGTCGGGATAATGCTTATGTACAGCCTGCCCGGATTTGCTTTAGTGAAAGCAAAAAAAATAAAGTCGGAAAGTATTTCTGCATTTGCAACGGTTTTGATGTATGTATGTCAATCGTGCCTGGTGGTATACTCATTTCAGCAGGTAACATTTTCGCCTGAGCTGTTCAAAGAAATGCTTATCTTTTTTGCGCTGGCGGTAATAGTTCAGTCGGTTATAATAGTTACATATTATCTGCTGTTCAGAAAAAAGTACGAAGATGTAAAATACAGAATAGTCACAATAGCCGGAGTTTTCGGAAACTGCGCCTTTATGGGCGTTCCGCTGCTTGAAAAGCTGCTGCCCGATTATCCCGAAGCAGTAGTATTTTCGGCAGTATACAGCATTTCAATGAATTTGTTAGGCTGGACAGTCGCCTCTGCGATAATCACTAATGATAAGAAATACATCAAAATAAAGAATTTCTTTTTCAATCCGTCTATGATCGCACTCTATATTGCGCTGCCCTGGTTCTTCTGCGGCATAGACATTGGCGACACACAAGCAGGTGCGGCAATTTTTCTTCTTGCAAAAATGACAACTCCAATGTGTATGCTTATAATGGGAATGCGCCTTGCGTCTGTACCATTAAAGCCCATCGTTACAAGAAGGCTCAATTATCTTGTAATACTGCTTAAACAGTTTGTAATGCCGATAATCGGCTTAATAGTTATATTTTTTCTTCCCATAGATACTAATATGAAACTGACGTTCTATATAATCTGCTGCTGTCCGGTTGCAAGCGTAGTTCTTAATTTTTCCGAAATGCTCGGGCAAGGTCAAGAAATGGCTGCAAATCTGGTACTGTTAGGCACCTTCGGGTCTATCGTAACAATACCGATAATGATGATACCGGCGCACTTTTTATTCTAAATTCAGACTGTGCAAAAACTCAGATCTGTTTTTTATAGTATTGTAAAAATTACAAGTTTCTTGCAGCACTCCCTCCGTCACGACTGCGTGGTGACACCGTCTCGCCTGCCGGCTCGGTCGGTGCTGTTGGCGAGTGTCTTCGTCTGCCCCCGGCAGACCGCACCCTCAAAGAGGGAGGCAAAAAAACCGCATAAAACCTAAGCCTCCCTCTCTGACTGAGGGAATATTTCACAAAATCGCAATTTTTAAATAAGGAATTGTCAAGAAATAAGTTGTGCAATTCAGGCGAAGAATAATTTGTTCTGTGTTAGGCACAATACCGCAGGAATACTGACGTATTTCAAGGTATTGTAACAACACACAGGGCAAATTAGGCGA
>JAFOMO010000095.1 GCA_017418905.1 Clostridia bacterium
AAATTCGCAGTCATACATAATGTGACCAATAGTTTATTGCATGCGGTCAAAATTCATTCTTTGTAATACTAAAGGTTAATACTATTCTTTAAATTTTGCAAGCAGCCATTGTACATTGCGCATTGCACATTGCACATTGCACATTGAAAATGATTCCACTTTTTTAGAAAACTCCGGAAAAAAGGGGGAGGAATAACATTGAGTACCCTTGAAAAAACAGAATTTATACTTATATGTATAATTGCAATGATATTTTGTTTCTTTACGTTTTATTTGCTTATCAAATCGAGAAGGGCAAAAAAACGTTATGAGCGCAGAATAAAGGTTCTTGAAAAAGAGGTTCGATTCGATTATCTCACAGGCGTTCTTTCAAGAAAAGCCTTTATCGAAGAAATGCAGGAGGAGCTTGCCTCAACGGGTGAGGGTTCTTTGCTTATTTTTGATGTAAACGGCTTCAAGTCGGTAAACGATACATACGGTCATGCCGCAGGCGACGAGCTTATAAAAAGGTTCGGCTCTCGTCTTTCAAAAGCGTTTGACAAAGAGCTTGTCGGACGCTTGGGCGGAGATGAATTTGTTGTATTCATAAAAGGCAAATGCGATAAAGATAAGATAAACAATATCATCAAAAAATCGGGGGCAGCCGATTTTTACGACAAGCCGACTAAGTTTAATCTGAAATCGTGCTGCGGTGTCGCCGCCGCACCCGAAAACGGAAATACATTTGACGATTTGTATGTGGCAGCCGATAAAGCGTTATACCGTTCAAAAAGCTCGTCGCACAGCATAGTGTATTATAGTGCGCAGAATGATAAGCTTTAAAAATTCATAAAATTTTTACGTTAAATTAATATCGTGCAATACTTTACTGATACAATATTATTGGGTCATTGTTTTTTCGCAGTGTACCCAATACGCAAATTTGGGTTAAGACGATATGATACGAAACAGCAAGAAGATAAAAATAAAACGCCGTATATACGACGGCGCAAATGACAAGGATAATAATTCAAACAATACAAAAGAGCGCAGACGAAAAAAAAGGTTCGTAAAGCCCCCGAAACTCAGCAGAACGCTTGATAAAAGAGCGTTTTCAAGGCTTGCAGACGAAATACCGCAGTTTTTGAAGCTTACGCATAAGGAATCCTTTATAATTACTGCCGCAGATTCGAGAATAGGGCAGAGAAACGAACAGCAGGATTCTTTTTTTGTCACAAAGACAATGCCGCTTTCTCCCTTTAGATTAAGACGTACACTTGCGGTAGTATGTGACGGAATGGGCGGTCTTGAAGCAGGCGACAGAGCAAGCCTTACAGCCGTATCTATGCTGAAGCTGGCTTTTGATAAGCTGCCGACAGCTAAGGTGGATATTCCGAAGTTTTTCAGCGAAATGATAGATTATATAGACTGCGAGATAAACCGCTGGGACGACTTGAAAACCGACAAGGGCGCAGGCACAACGCTTGTGTCGGTGATAATAGAGAACCGCCGCTTGTATTGGGCAAGCGTTGGCGACAGCAGTATATTTATATATCAGCAGGGAAAGCTCAAACGCATTACAACGTCACATAATTACAAAAAGATACTCGACAAAATGGTTGACGGCGGAGTACTATCTCAGGAGCAGGCGGAGCACGATCCGCAAAAGGACGCTCTTGTAAGCTATCTCGGAATGGGCGGAGTGACTTTTCGTGAAATAAACTCAAAGCCCTATGTACTGCGCAGCGGAGATATTCTCATGCTTTGTTCGGACGGCGTGACAAATACGCTCAGTGAAAGCGATATTGCAGCTGTAATAAAGGAAAATTCAGATGATGTTTACCGCTGCTGCAAAGAAATAAATCAGTCGGTGTCAAAAAAGAATAATGCTATGCAGGATAATTCAACTGTAGTTATTATACAGTATGCCGAATAAAAAAGTGGAAAGCTTAATTCAAAAGTGGAAAGCAGAAAGTTGAAAGTTGAAAGTTGAAATGTGCGGCTATATATAATAGAAGCGATACTTCATAGCACGAGGTCATAATTCTTCCTTTGTTATACTAAATGATAATGCTATTCAAAAAGCTTTGCAAGCAACAATTCCACTTTCCACTTTCAACATTCCACTTTATCAAAGAGGGGGAGGTCAAATATGAAAAGGTGTCTGAATTGCAGAAAAACATATGACGAAAATTTGCCGAAATGTCCGCACTGCGGATATAAGCCGAGAAGTAAATCGAGAATTACAAAAAAATTTGATACACAAGAGATAGAACTGCCTGCTGATAAAAGCAGCCGTCCTCAGAAAACTAAGCAGAATATTCGCTCGAACTCTTCTCACGCAGGCTCGTTTTATCTTAAAAGAGGAGAAAAAATACAAGACCGCTATTCTGTAATTAATGTTATGGGTTACGGTGCATTCGGCGTTGCTTATCAGTGCTTTGATACTAATACCCATACAAATGTTGTAGTAAAGGAATATATACCCTCTTATCTTGCAAACAGAGATCCCAACGGGCGTGACGTCTTGCCTATATCGGACGAAAGCGAGGCAAAGCTCTCTGTCGGAATGGACGCATTTATAGACGAAAACAAACGCCTTTTGCAAAATGACGTGAAATGCGTACCTCCAATGCTCGACTGCTTTAAGCAGAATAGTACGACTTATATAGTTACCGAGCTTATACACGGAGAAACACTTGCGTCTGTTCTGAAAAGAAAGGGAAAGCTCTCGTATCACGCAACTATTACGATAATTACGGGAGTATTGCAGGGACTCAGAAAGCTCAACAAGCTTGGCATTATACACGGCGACATCTGTCCCGATAATATTGTAGTTACAAATGAAAGTGATGTATATCTGCTTGATTATAACTTATCGGAATTTAACAAGAATGTTTATACACAAAGAGAATCGGGCAAGCTGCGTTCCGGTTACAGTGCGCCGGAGCTTTATTATCTGAATATGGACCAAGGTCCGTGGACAGATGTTTATGCGGCTGCTGCTGTTATGTATAAAATGCTGACGGGAGTTACAGTTCCGTCTGCTATAAAAAGAAAAACAAACGATACACTCACCTCATTGTCACAGATTGGAGTACCTATCACACAGGGCGCAGAAAAGGCAATGTTCAAAGCCTTGCGTGTAGATTATGAAAAGCGTACTCAGAACCCCGAGGACTTTTTGAACGGTCTTATGGGTGACGGTTTCGACAACGTATCAGTGAGTAAATCTGCCGAGGCTGTCAAGCCAAAGCCTTCACGCAAACAGCAAAAATATTCAGACTATGAAGAAGAGTCCGGTCGCAAGAAAAAGAAAGGCGGTTTTTTGAATACAGTACTTGCTTTATTGATAATTGCGATCATAGGAGTAGTTCTCTGGTTGTTTATATCCGGAGTTTTTGTTCTTCCGGGTACACTTACTCAGTCGAATAACAGCAATTCCGTAAACGGTGTGACAAGCGAGATAGAAACGGAAAAGGACTCCGAAAAAGACAGCTCAAAGAACAGCGATACCGAAAGCAAGCTTTCAATACCGTTTCTTGATGACTTTTACTCAAAAGATAATGACGAAGAATCCGATACAGATACCGAGAGTACAACATCAGGAATATTGTCAGGCTTGTTTGACGACATTGTAAGCAGGATACTTTACAGCGATGATGATAAGGAAACCGATTCCGATGCAGATATAGTAACATCTTCCGAACCTGAAGAAGAGTTCTATTACAGCAGTGAAGAGGAATACAACGAAGACGACAATTATTTTCTTGAACCGTTTGATGAAGATGATGAAAACAATGAAAATAACGATACAACCAATGACAGCACAGACGCCGATAACGGTGAAGAGCCAATGCAGATTATTGAAGAGGTTGCGTCATCGGTAACAACTGTATTAGACGATCTTGTAACAAAAGCAGGCGATTTTTTCGGCGATTTATTATAATTATTGACTTTTTCGTATAATAAAAGTATAATATTAAGGGCAGCTTTGAATAACGTAAGTTTATCAGAGCTGCCCTTGAGAAATTTTGAGAGGAGAAACGAATATGAAGAATTTTAAGAAAACGATAGCTGTTGTAGGCGCAGGCTTGCTTCTTGCGGCAGGTATGCCGTTTGTGGTATCAGCCGACAATACGGTAGATGTCAGAGTCCGTGTCGAGGGTGACGAAAACAACCTGTATTTTGATACGATAGCCGTAAAGAGCGACAAAAGCGAGGTCACAGTCGCAGACGCATTGAAAGTACTCGACGAACAAAATGATACTATCGAAATAAAGGGTGTTGATACAGGCTATATTACACAGGTAAACGACATTGCAGGCGGCAAATACGGCGGCTGGGACGGCTGGTATTACTGCGTAAACGGAGATGTCCCAATGGTAGGCATAGGCGACTATAATTTAAAAGAGGGTGACAGCGTAGTTCTGTATTATGGCGGTTATCCTTGTCAAATACCCTATGCGGATACGGAAAAAATATCCGAGGGTCTGATTTCGTTCAAGAGCAATGATATGGTATTTGACAGTGAAGGAAATTCGTCAAACGTAGTAAACCCGGTAACAGACGCAAAAGTTACGGTAAACGGCGACAATTATACGACAAACGAAAAGGGCGAGATAACAATTCCCGAAGATAAGCTTACAGAACAGCTTGCAGTGCAGATAGAAAAGAAGGATTCAACCGGCGCACCTGCCGTATTGAGATTTGAGCCTGATTATGTAATAGAGTATAAATCAGACATTGGCGATACAGAAACGAGCACAGAGACCGATACAAATAGTGTTACAGGCTTTGATTCAGACCCGGGTACAGACTCCGAAACTGATACTTCAAGCGAAACATCAAGCACAACATCAAGCGAAACATCAAGCAATACATCAAGCGCAGCAGCGAGCAGTACGACAAGCGCCAATAATTCAAGCAGAACAAATACAACAAACACTACCGGTACAATCTCAAAGGCAGCACCGCAGCTGTCAACAGAAAGTCAGACTGCACAAACAGGTGACGGAAGAATATACTTTGCAGTCGGCGTATTGGCAGCGGCAATTATTGTAGGCGTTATAATGCTGTTAGTCAAGAAAAAAGAAGATTAATGTATAATTCGCAATGCTGTAATCAATGTGCAATGTGCAGTGTGCAATGTGCAATTGTTGCCTGCAAAACTATGAATAGCATTAATTCAATTCGTAATGCGTTTATACATAATATAACCGATACTTTACTGCATGCGGTCTGAGTCGGATATTGTCCTAACCTGTATATTGAAATGTTAAGGCTTTTTATTCGGGCTGCGCACGCGTTAAAAGTCGGTAAAA
>JAFOMO010000011.1 GCA_017418905.1 Clostridia bacterium
ACGCCTATAGTTGATATACGAGTATGCAAAGAAAAGGGCTTCACCGTGAACGGTAAAGTCTATACAAAGTCTATAAAATCCGCTGTAGCTGAGGTTGCAAAATACGCTGTAAAGGCTTCCGACTACTTAGCAGGAACAGACAAGCAAAACGAGGAAGTTGTGAAAACGTTGTTGTCCGTTCTCCGTAATCGCAAAATGTTTGCTTTTACGGGGATAATGCGCTCTGTCCGTCAGGAGCTGAAACTTGACGAGATAGAAACAGGCGACTTGATACATGTTGAAGCAGATGAAAAACCGACTTCGGCGGCTCTCGTTGCAAAATTGGTGTTTGCCTGGGATAATAAGATTGGCGAGTATGTGCATACAGGAGTAAAAATTGTTGATGATGAAGAACAGAGAGCAAGCCGAACGGCATAGCGCCGCTTCGGTGGGGTAGTTGCGTTTTGGAGCAACGGGGACCCGCCGAAACGGCTCAAGCCGTCCGTCTTTCCCTCTGGAGCTTGTCAGCAAAATTGTTATAGCTGTATAAAACAGGCTTGACAAATTATTCTTAAAGGGTTAAAATGGTAAAAAGTGAATATTACAACAAACTGTTGAAGGCTCAAAAATGTTTATTTATAGCAAGCCGAGCAAGAAGGGCACTTGTCGGGAATTAAATCGCCTGCCGTTATGGCTTTTTATCGGGTAATTTGGGCTGAAAAAAAAAGACCTGCAACAGGTGGAGCTGTCGCAAGTCCCAGAAGTATTATCTTTGGCGAGATAATATTCTGTTTTCGTATATCATACAGCAAAATTCAGATTTTGTCAATGTTATACTCTGGAACTTGTAACAAAGTTTCAGAGTTTTTTTATTTGCCTGAAAGGAGATAAGAGCATGAAAAGAAAATTTGTGGTTATTGGAAGTTGTCTTTGTTCCAAAGGTTTTGAAATAGATAGCTATGACAAAAAAACAATTCTTGAAAAAGCGTTTCAAGTTGCCGAGGAGCTGGGCTGTGCTGATATGACAAAATCGAATTGGTGGAAACTGTTTGATATGAGCGGAAATCTTCTGTATGAGAGTTACTCTTGGAGTGCTGTTAAAAACAGGTCGCAAGCATAGATTTTGTACGCACAATGTCCGTACAAATCGGCTTGGCGGTGAAATCCCCACACCCCGAAATCGCAACAGCTCACCGAATAAAAAAACAATTTTCTTCAGTCCCCTCGCCGGAGGCGAAAAAAAGAGTTAGAGCCGGCACAGAGGTAGCAGAAAAAGTTTTTAAAAAAAGTGCGTAGCAGTCTTGACGGCGTTTAAAAATGCGTTAAAATATCGCCGGGCAACTGGATGAAGTTTTGAAAACAATTTTCTTTCAGTTGCCCCAAGGCAACCGAAACGCATTTTTAAAAAGCAGTCAAGACCGACCGACCAACGGGAGGGAGCTTTTTTTAAAAAGTTTTTATGCGGATGTAGAAGAACAAAGCAGAAATCCAAAAGAAAAGAAAAAAAGAAAGGCTCAGCAACGGCGCAGCCGTTGCGACAAGGTGGACGGATACGCAGCAGATCAGACCGCCTGCGGCGGTCTGGCTGCGCGGATCGCCACCGTCGGCACGGAGTGCCGAGCCTTTTAACTTGATACTATACAAAGTTCTCGGGATGACAGAGAAAGGAGGGCAGAAAATGCACAAGGCAAGCGACCTTTTAAACGAAATCAGCGGAGTATTTCAGCCGAAAAAGAAATATAGCTTGAAATATTCGCAAGTCCTGCATAGGATTGGAGAGCAAAAGAGAGCCGCAAGGGTTAAAGAGTGCGGCAGTTATTTAGAGTTTGGGCTGTATGATGATGAAACAGTCAGGCTTTCTCATGCAAATTTCTGTTCTGACCCTCTCTGTCCTCAGTGCGCAAAGCGCAAGAGCCTGAAAGTTTATTCTCAGGTTGCCGCTGTCACTGAGAAGCTCCAGAACGAATATGTATTTTTGTTTGTCACTCTGACCGTAAAAAATCCGACAGGGGACAAGCTGGGCGAAACTTGCGACTTGCTGTATAAAGCATATCAGCGACTTGTTGATGTTAAGCGTATGAAGTTTATCAAGGGAGCTTTCAGGGCTTTAGAAATCACTGTAAACAGGGATACTGCACCTATTACATATCATCCGCATTTGCACTGTATATGGGCTGTAGAAAAGAGCTATTTTGATAATGATTATTTACCGCAGAAAGAGCTTTCAGAGCTTTGGAAACAAGCTCTGAATGTCAAATATACCCCCATAGTAGATATACGAGTATGCAAAGAAAAGGGCTTCACCGTGAACGGTAAAGCCTATACAAAGTCTATAAAATCCGCTGTAGCTGAGGTTGCAAAATACGCTGTTAAGGCTTCCGACTACTTAGCAGGAACAGACGAGCAGAACGAGGAAGT
>JAFOMO010000096.1 GCA_017418905.1 Clostridia bacterium
AAAGTAATAACAACGTCTGTTGCAAACAGCCCCCGCAGACAAACGGCAGAGGAGCTGAAAACCAAAGCCAAAGATGTATTCCCCGATATAACAGCTTGTGAGGACTATAAGCAGGCAGTCGATCTTGCCCTCGAACTTGCAGAGCAAGAGGAAAATTCCGTTGTTCTTGTATGCGGCTCGCTCTATCTTGCATCCGATATACGGGTTTATTTAAATGAAGTCTTTAATAATCAATAACAAAATCCGCCCGAAAGGTTAATACCGATCGGGCGGATAAATTATTCCTTTTTTTCTTTTTTCTTTTTGGTATTATTGTCTTTTTCGTCGTCCTCGTCGCTGTCGTCTTGTGCGTTTGTCTGTTCACCGAAGCTTCTGCCTGTCAGCTTATCATAATAAGTGTAAAGCTTCTGAGTACCGTTTTCGAGGTGATAATAATGTATGATATAAGGGAACAAAAGCACCATAAGCATTATAAACAGCATAAGCATAGAAATAGACTTGAAGTAAACGAGTGCTACAAGTATCATCATAGCAAGTATAGCGAACAGATGTGTTACTATCAGATGTATGAGCCTTTCGTGCTGAAAAAACTGAGTCTGAACAAGCAGCTCTTTTATAAGCTTTTCTTTTTCTTCTTCGCTCATTTTGGCAAGCTTTTCCGGGCTTGTCTGTTCTTCGATAAATGCGATAAAGTCGCATAGCCTTTTATACATATAATTATCACTCCTTATGCTTTTGCGTCATACCACGTTTTCCCGATAGAACCGTCAGCCGTCAAAGGCACCTGAAGTTTTACGGCAGACTCCATTTCTTCTGTCAAGATCGCCTTTGCTTTTTCTGCTTCCTCTATGGGGGATTCGAGTATCAGCTCATCGTGTACCTGCAAAATAAGCTTTGACTTCATATTTTCGGCTTTTAGCCTGTTGTATACCTTTATCATAGCTATTTTTATAATATCGGCGGCAGTGCCTTGAATGGGCATATTTCTTGCTACTCTTTCTCCAAATGATCTGAGGTTGAAATTTGAAGAGGTAAGCTCGGGCAAATATCTTCTTCTGCCGAGCATTGTTTCTGCGTAACCGAGATCCTTTGCCTTTGAAACGGCATTGTTCATAAAAGAGTCAACTCCGCTGTAATGCCTTAAATAAGACTTGATGTAGTTGTCAGCCTCTTTGCGTGATACGCCTATATCCTTTGAAAGCGAGAATGCGCCTATACCATATACTATACCGAAATTTACGGCTTTTGCTCTGCTTCTCAAAGAAGAGTTTATCATGCTTTCGGGCATAGAGAAAACCTGCGATGCGGTAACGGTGTGAATGTCTATACCCTCGTTGAATGCCTTTATCATTTCTTTGTCATTTGAAATGTGCGCAAGAACTCTAAGCTCTATCTGAGAATAGTCTGCGTCAATTAGCACATTTCCCTCATCAGCAGTGAAAAAGCGTCTAAGCTCTTTTCCGACAGCAGTTTTTACGGGAATATTCTGCAAATTAGGTTCAAGCGAAGAAATACGTCCCGTTCTTGTTTCGGTCTGATTGAAAACAGAGTGTATTCGTCCGTTTTCGTCCGTTACCTTAACAAGTGCGTCGCAATAAGTAGATTTTAGCTTTGTAAGAGAACGGTATTCAAGTATCATGTCAATTGCAGGGTGAGCATAACGCAAGCCCTCCAATACCTCTGCGCTTGTTGAATATCCGCTTTTCGTCTTTTTTGAAGAAGGAAGTCCCAGCTTAACGAATAAAGCCTCTCCAAGCTGTTTGGGGGAGTTTATGTTGAACTCATAGCCTACCGAATCATATATTTCAGCTTTCAGCTTGTCGGCCTTTTCTCCGAGCTGTTTTCCGTATTCCTCGATACCCTTTGAATCTATCTTAAAGCCGCAAAGCTCCATATCCGCAAGCACCTTCGCAAGAGGGATCTCTATACTATGAAGTAATTCGAGCTGTTTGTTCTCTGCAAGCTTTTTGTTAAGGATCTCGCATAATGCAGGAAGATAAGCTGTACACGAGGCAGTCTCGCTGTTATAAAACAGGGAATCATCATAATACTTCAAAGTAATACCGTATTCCTCGCAAAGTCTGTTTGTATCGTAAGAGCTTGCTGAAGGGTTCAGCAAATATCCTGCAAGCTGAATGTCAGTTTCAATGGTCCGGCACTCAATACCGATAGTCTGAGCATAAGCAAAAAGAGATTTGCTGTTTGATGTATGCTTTTGTATATCCTTGTCGGGAAGAATTTCTTTGAGTATGCTCTCACCCTGTTCTGATTCAAAAACATCAACGCTGTTTTCGTTTCTTATGTAAAGCTTAACAAGCTTCTGTGAATCTATCTGAGCAATGAAGAAAGCCTGCTTTTCTTTTTTTATGTACTCAAGCGTTTTTGAAGTATCGGGTTCTGTGCGTAACTCGGGCAAAGCTTCGGTCTGAGCTTCCGGTTTCTGTGCTTTTACATCGGAGCGCAGATCCCATTTCTTGATAAGCGAGAACAATTCCAGAGCCGCTAATTTTCTTACGGCAGTTTCAGCGTTTATCTCGCCTATCTTGTATGCGGAAAGGTCACGCTCGATAGGTGCTTCGCGGCTGATAGTGCCGAGCATTTTGCTCATAAATGCGCTGTCTTTTCCTGCAATAAGTTTTTTGCGTATGCCGGGTTTAACATCAATAGTATCAATGTTTTCGTAAATATGCTCAATATTTCCGAAACGCTGAATAAGATCCTGCGCACCCTTTTCACCGATACCCGGAACGCCCGGAATGTTATCCGAGGAATCCCCCTGAATAGCTTTAAGCTCTATCATCTGAACAGGTGTTACACCGTATTTTTCTTTTATCTTTTCCGTGTCGTATAATTCTGCCTCGGGTTTACCCATTTTAGTTGAAGCAAGACGCACTGTTACATTTTCTGAGATAAGCTGCAAAGAATCGCGATCGCCTGTGGCTATAACACATTTCACACCTGCTTTGTCACATTCTCCTGCGAGAGTGCCTAAAATATCGTCAGCCTCAAAGCCTTCACATTCAGCAAGCTTATACCCCAGAACCGTGAGCAGCTCTTTGAGCACAGGCATCTGAGAGGCAAGCTCTTCGGGCATACCCTTTCTTCCTGCTTTATATTCACTGTATGCCTTGTGACGAAAAGTCGGTGCTTTTAGGTCAAATGCGATACAGGCGCAGTCAGGCTGAACAGTTTCCTTAATCTTGTCAAGCATTGTCAGAAAACCGTATATAGCGTTTGTATACTGTCCGTCTTTTGTGGTAAGCAGCTTTATACCGTAAAAGGCACGGTTTACAATGCTGTTTCCGTCAACAGCTAAAAAAGTCATTTTTGATCACCTGCCTTAATCTATAAGACCTTTTACAGCCGTAACTTCTTTATTTTTGATGTACACTCTCGGCACACGCTTGCCTACAAGACAAGCGACTTCATAATTAATTGTACCCGTCCACGAAGCAACATCGTCCATAGAGATCTCATATTTTCCCGACTTACCCACAACAATAACTGTGTCGCCTACTCTTACATTTTTTATATCGGTAACATCTATCATACACTGATCCATACAGATCCTGCCAATGACCTTTGCTTTTTTGCCGCATACTATCATATATGCGCTTTCTGCAAGATTTCTTATGTATCCGTCCGCATAGCCGATAGGCACAGTGGCGATCTTCAGCTTTTTGTCTGCTGTAAATGTTCTGCCGTAGCTGACAGTTGTTCCTGGTTCTATCTCTTTGATATGAGCTATAACGGATTTTATCTCCATTGCAGGCTTTAGTTCAAGCTGTCCTTTGAGCTTGCCTGACGGTGCCAGACCGTACAAGATAATACCTGCCCTGACCATATCCATATTAGCGTTTTTATAGTCCATAATAGCCGCACTGTTAGAACAGTGTTTTATTATCTTGTCTGTGTCAAAGCCGTTTTCTTTCATACCGTTTATAATATAATTGAAGCAGTCTATCTGATGTTCGGTATAATCTCTGCCTTCTTCCTTTTCGTCCGATACTGCAAAGTGTGTGAATATACCCTCCACCGACAGACCGTCAAGAGAGGCGATCTCCACAGCGTCTTTAACAGGAGTATCGGTTTCTGTGTTCTGACACATAAGCCCTATGCGGCTCATGCCTGTATCGACCTTAATGTGAGCCTTAACTGTTACGTTCATGCTCTGAGCGTACTCGGAAAGCTCCTGTGCATACTCCACTGAAAATACAGCCTGAGAAATATTATAGTCCGACAGCTCACATACGTAGCTTGCAGGAGTAAAGCCTAAAATAAGAATAGGTGTTTTTATACCGCCCATGCGCAGTTCGAGAGCCTCTTCAAGATTTGATACCGCAAAAAAGCTTGCGCCGAGTCTTTCATACAGAGCCGCAAGCTCCAATGCGCCATGACCGTATGCGTCCGCTTTTATTACACAGCACATTTTTGTGCCTGCCGAAAGCTGTTTTTTGATAAGCTTAAAATTATGTTCGATTCTGTTGAGATCAATTTCTGCCCAAGTTCTTCTGAAATAATTATCCACCGTAAAAACCTCCGAGATAATATTGATAACACTATTATAATACTAACCGAAACAAATATCAATCACCGAGTTTGATTTATTTGTGATTAATTATCAGATTATATTGAAAAAGCGGCGGTGAAGTGGTAGAATATATATATTATACCTAATAACGATAAATCTGAGGTGATCTTATGAGATTGAAAAGATTAACAAGCTTTTTATGTTCTGCGGTATTCCTTTCAACTGCGGTGTTCAGCCCTTCTCTTTATGTTGAAGCAAGTGCAGATATGGTGCGTACAGTTGAAGATGTAGAAGGATTCGGCATATACGAATATCTGCGCCCCGAAAGCGGCGATATTCCCGAAACGCCGGATGTGCTTAAAAATCGTCAGCCAAAGCACCACGTTTTTGAACGAGGGGAAGATCATGCTATCGTGTTTACGGACGAGCTGATAATGCCGGGTGATACTTTTGAGTTCCCGACCGATATAACGAGAGAAGAGGTTTATGTTTCCGACTATAAAGGGAGATATAAAGACCTGGAGTTTTTCTCTCCGGAAAATTACGGCATCGAGATAACCGGTTCTGTAGATGTAACGGACTATGAAGTGTACGAAGGTGTTGACGGTGACGGCAAACCGTTCAAAGATACGTTCATCAAGACTTTGAAGAACAACACAAATTGCCCGATCACAGTTTTATCACAAAGCGGCGGCGAAGGACCGTATCATTTTTACGAAGACCACGACCAGCGTCTGCAAACTACAAATATTCAGTATCTTGCGTACGCTCCATATTATCATCTGAATTATCAGTTTGAATACAGTGATTATGACGAAGTACACCCCGAGCTTGATGAGCTTTTCTGGACTGCAGGTGAATTTGAAGAGCTGAATTTCCCATGCGGCTATTGGCTGAGTGATATACCATATACGATACCTGTTCCGAACCCCACAAAAGAGGGCAGAAGGTTCTACGGTTGGAATGCTTACCCGAACAGCGGTATAGGCGGATTTAATATGCTGAGATATGCTCAGGGAGATTACAGCAATTTAACTGTTCAGTGGGCATGGGACTATGAGCAAAGGTATGAAGAGTATTATAAAGACGTAAACATAATTGATGCAGGAGAATTTACGTTATACACCGCATGGGATGCACTAAGTAAAACTATATATTTTGATCCGAACGGCGGTACTATTAATGGACGTGATAAGTGGATTGCCTGTGTGAATACAGTTGACAGGATAGAAACTGATGACCCGGACGCAAGCACCGTACCCGATGATGCGGATTTCGGTTTAGATCTGAAAGAGTTTATACCGGAAAAAGAGGGCGACACATTTCTGGGCTGGTGTGCAGAAGACTCTGCGCTTTACAGCACGTTTGTAACATATGATAACATAGCCGAGGCATACCGCTATTTCTGGGAGTACGATCCTTACGGTACATACAATGACAAAAATACAAAACAAAGGCTCTATGCAAAGTGGGCAAGTCAGACAGAAGATGACTTTGAGAAAAAAGAGTGGAAGCTTGATGATGACGGCACGCTCTATATTATGAACGATTCCGGAGCAGAAAAATGGAAAGAAGCCTCATTTTGGGATATTGACCTTGCGTTCAGGGTGAAAAAGGTAGTGCTGGGTTATAAAGACGAATATCCCACATATTTGCCGAACAAGTGCTTTGAATTTTGCAGAGAGCTTGAAGAGATAACCTTTGAAAAGCCTTTGGTACTCGGGGAATATCTATTCAGCAGATGTTCGTCGCTTAAAAGAGTTACCTTCAATTTTGATGTTCAGAATACATTGAATATGGCGAATGTATTTTTCGGTGCAGACAAAGATGTTGTAGTTTATGTACCTGATGAATTTATGGATAATTACAAGCAGGCTTTAGGCGATTATGCATATTTGCTTGAACCGATAAACGGTCAGCGTTATCCGCTCTCTGTAAACGGCGAACTGTTGACAGACGATAAACTTACAGTACAATGCGGAGACGGTACGGCGGCATTTGACCCGTCAACAAA
>JAFOMO010000097.1 GCA_017418905.1 Clostridia bacterium
AGAGGCCGTATGAAGGGTAAAGCTACCCGCGGCAATAAGGTGTCTTACGGTGAGTACGGTTTGCAGGCGCTTGAGCCGGCATGGATCAAGTCAAATCAGATAGAGGCAGCCCGTGTAGCTATGACGCGTTACTGCAAAAGATTCGGTAAGGTATGGATCAAGATCTTCCCTGATAAGCCGATCACATCTAAGCCCCTCGGTACTCGTATGGGTAAAGGTAAAGGTGCTCCTGAGTTCTGGGTAGCAGTAGTAAAGCCGGGTAAGGTAATGTTTGAGCTTGCAGGTGTTCCTGAGGAAACAGCAAGAGAGGCTATGAGACTTGCAGCAGCTAAGCTGCCTATCAAGTGCAAGTTTGTAAAGAAAGACGAAACGGAGGGTGAGCAGTAATGAAAGCTTCGGAAATCAGAGATATGACAGCAGAAGAGCTTCAGGATAAGCTCAAGACTCTTAAAGAAGAGTTGTTTAACCTTCGTTTTCAGCTCGCAATAAATCAGCTTGAAAATCCAATGCGTATAAAGGCTGTTAAGAAGGATATTGCTCGTGTTTACACAGTAATCCGCGAGCAGGAGCTTGAGAGCAGCAGAAATGCGTAACGGAAGGAGGATTTTACTGTGAGTGAAAGAAATTTGAGAAAAACAGTTGTCGGCAAGGTTGTCAGCGACAAAATGGAGAAGACAATCGTGGTAGCTGTAGAGGATAGCGTAAAGCACCCGCTTTACAATAAAATCGTGAAGAGAACAATTAAGTTCAAAGCTCATGATGAGAACAACGAAGCAGGCGTAGGCGACCGTGTAAGAATAATGGAGACTCGTCCTCTTTCTAAAGACAAGAGATGGAGACTCGTTACAATAATAGAAAAAGCAAAGTAATATTGGCATATAAAAGGAGGAAATCACTGTGATACAACAGCAGACATACCTCAAGGTTGCCGATAACACCGGTGCAAAAGAGCTTATGTGCATTCGTGTTCTCGGCGGTACCGGAAGAAGGTACGCCAACATTGGCGATGTTGTAGTAGCTTCCGTTAAAAAGGCAGCTCCTGGCGGCATTGTTAAGAAGGGCGACGTAGTAAAAGCAGTTATCGTACGCTCCAAGAAGGGCGTTCGCCGTGAGGACGGCACATATATTCGTTTCGATGAAAATGCAGCCGTTATTATAAAAGAAGACAAGAACCCAAGAGGTACACGTATTTTCGGACCTGTTGCCAGAGAGCTTCGTGATAAAGAATACATGAAGATACTCTCTCTTGCTCCGGAAGTTCTTTAATGGAGGTGCTCACTGATGAATAATAAGGTTCACGTTAAAACGGGTGACACCGTAAAGATTATCAGCGGCAGAGATCGCGGCAAGCAGGGTAAGGTCATCGCCGTTGCTCCCAAAGAGGGCAAGGTAATTGTTGAGAAATGCAACATCGTTTCAAAGCATATCAAGCCCAGAAGAATGGGCGAGGCAGGCGGTATAGTAAAGGCTGAGGGAGCTATTTATGCTTCCAAGGTTCAGATCGTATGCCCCCGCTGCGGCAAGCAAACAAGAGTAGCGCACAAGATTCTTGCAGACGGCAAGAAAGAGCGTATCTGCGCTAAGTGCAAAGAAACACTGTAAGGAGGGTAACGAACAATGGCAAGATTAAAAGATTTTTATAAAAGCGACGTTGCCCCTGCACTCATGAATAAGTATTCATATAAGAGTGTAATGCAGATTCCGAAGCTTGAGAAGATCGTTATCAACGTAGGTGCAGGTGAGGCAAGAGAGAACTCAAAGGTTATCGACGCTATTTCATCAGACCTCGCAAAGATCACGGGTCAGAAGCCTTATATCTGTAAGGCAAAGAAGTCTGTTGCTAACTTTAAGCTTCGTGAAGGCATGAACATCGGTGTTAAGGTAACACTTCGCGGTGACAGAATGTATGAGTTTATGGACAGATTTTTCAATGTTGCTCTTCCGAGAGTAAGAGACTTCAGAGGCATCAACCCGAACTCATTCGACGGCCGCGGCAACTATAACATGGGTCTTAAAGAGCAGCTCATTTTCCCTGAAATTGAGTTCGATAAGATCGACAAGGTACGCGGCATGGATATTTGCTTCGTAACAACAGCAAAAACAGATGAAGAGGCTCGTGAGCTTTTAACACTTATGGGCGCTCCGTTTTCAAAGTAAGGAGGGGTAAACGTGGCTAAAAAAGCAATGAAGGTTAAGCAGCAGAGAAAACAGAAGTTTTCTACAAGAGAATATACTCGATGCAAGATCTGCGGAAGACCACACGCATACCTCCGCAAGTTTGGTATTTGCCGTATTTGCTTCAGAGAGCTCGCTTACAAGGGCGAGATTCCCGGAGTTAAAAAGGCAAGCTGGTAATAAAAGGAGGAGGAAATACTATGCAGATTACAGATACAATTGCAGATCTTCTTACAAGGATCCGTAACGCAAGCTCTGCAAAGCACGAAACTGTTGATATTCCTGCTTCAAACATGAAGAAGTCTATTTGCCAGATTCTTGTTGATGAAGGTTACATCAAAAGTTTTTCAGTTGCAGAAGACGGCAAGCAGGGCATGATCACAGTCGTACTCAAGTACGGTCCGAATAAGACTCCCGTAATTCAGGGTCTTAAGAGAGTTTCAAAGCCCGGTCTTCGCATTTATTCAAACGCAGAGGATATGCCAAAGGTAATGAAGGGACTCGGTATTGCTATCGTTTCTACATCTAAGGGTGTTATGACAGACCGTCAGGCACGCAAAGAGAACGTAGGCGGCGAGGTTCTCGCATTCGTTTGGTAAGGAGGATTAGAAATGTCTCGAATTGGAAGAAAGCCTATAAATATTCCCGCCGGCGTCGAAGTAAAGAACGACAACGGTGTTATAACTGTTAAGGGTCCCAAGGGTACTCTTACACAGAAGTTTCATCCCAATATGACTGTTGAGATCGACGGACCCGTTATTCACGTAACACGTCCCAACGACGACAAGCTCAACAGATCACTTCACGGTCTTACACGTACACTCATCGCTAATATGATTGAGGGCGTTACTAAAGGCTTCAAGAAAGAGCTTGAGGTAAACGGTGTAGGTTACCGTGTTCAGAAGCAGGGTAAAGACTGCGTTATGAACCTGGGTTATTCACATCAGGTAATCGTATCTGATACAGATGATATTAAGATCGAAGTTCCAAACCCGAACAAGATCATCATCACCGGCATTGATAAGCAAAAGGTTGGTCAGTTTGCTGCCGAAGTAAGAGAAAAGCGTCCTCCCGAGCCGTATAAAGGCAAAGGTATTAAGTACGTTAATGAGGTTATCCGTCGTAAAGAGGGAAAAGCCGGTAAGGGTAAATAATTAAGGAGTGAGAGAATATGAATAACAGTGCAAGACTTAGACGTCATAAAAGAGTACGTGCTAAAATCAGCGGCACAGCACAGCGTCCTCGTTTGAACGTGTTCCGCTCCAACACAAATATTTATGCTCAGCTTATTGATGACATAAACGGTGTTACTCTTGCTTCAGCTTCTTCACTTGACGAGGCTGTTAAGGCATACGGCGGAAACAAAGAGGCTGCCAAAGAGGTTGGCAAGCTTATAGCTCAGAGAGCAGCAGATAAAGGAATCACCGAGGTTGTTTTTGACAGAGGTGGCTATGTATATCACGGCCGTGTTAAAGAGTTGGCCGAAGGCGCTCGTGAGGGCGGCCTCAAGTTCTAAGAAAGGGAGGAAAATACTTTGGCTAAAATTGACGCAGCAGCAAGCAACGTTGAGTTCAAAGAGCACGTTGTTGCTATAAACCGTGTTTCAAAAACAGTAAAGGGCGGACGTATCTTTAAGTTTGCCGCACTTGTAGTGGTAGGCGACGGCAACGGAACAGTAGGCTTTGGCATTGGCAAGGCAGGCGAAGTTCCGGACGCTATCCGCAAGGGTATTGAAGACGCTAAGAAGAACCTTATCAAGGTATCTCTTAAAGGCACAACTATTCCCCATGAGATTATCGGCGAGTTCGGCGCAGGCAGAGTTCTTATGAAGCCCGCTGCTCCCGGTACCGGTGTTATCGCAGGCGGTCCTGTTCGTGCAGTTATCGAGGCTGTTGGTATTAAAGACATCAGAACAAAGGCTTTGCGTTCTAACAATCCTTGCAACGTAGTACGTGCTACCCTTCAGGGTCTCGGAGCACTTCGTAACGCAGAGGAGGTTGCCGCAGTTCGCGGTCTCTCTGTAAAAGATCTTTATTAATAGGGGGTAAGCAAGATGGCACAGTTTAATATTAAACTTACAAAAAGTCTTATCGGCGCAAAGAAAGACCAGATTGCAACCGCCGACTCTCTGGGTCTGCGTAAGATCGGTGACACGACAGTTCAGCCCGACAACGCTCAGACAAAGGGAAAAATCAGAAAAATAAGTCACCTCATCGAGGTTACAGAAGCATAACAAGGAGGTGCGAATTTTATGAAGTTGCATGAACTTTCACCGGCAGAGGGCTCTAAGAAAGAAGCTAAGAGAATAGGCAGAGGTCACGGTTCAGGTTGGGGCAAAACAGCAGGCAAGGGTCATAAAGGTCAGAAGGCACGTGCAGGTCACGGCATGCGTCCCGGCTTTGAAGGCGGTCAGATGCCTCTTCAGAGACGTCTTCCGAAGAGAGGCTTTAACAACATATTTGCAAAGGATATTGTTACAGTTAATGTAGGCACTCTCGAGAAGAAGTTTGAGAACGGTGCAGTTGTTGATACTCAGGCTCTCGTTGACGCAGGTATATTAAAGAATTCTTTCGACGGAGTAAAGATCTTGTCAAACGGAGCTTTAACTAAGAGCTTGACTGTAAAAGCAAATGCTTTTTCAAAATCTGCTAAAGAAAAAATCGAAGCAGTCGGCGGAAAGGCCGAGGTGGTTTAATTGTTTAAAACAATAAGCAGCGCCTGGAGAATCCCCGATCTTCGTAAAAAGATCATATTTACACTTTTTATTATCATAGTATTCAGAATCGGTTCGGTAATTCCCGTTCCGTTTCTGGACGCTACGGCACTCAGAACTTTGATGAGCCAGTACAGCGGAGAAAATTTCCTCGCTTATCAGAATATGCTCTCCGGTGGTGCTTTCTCAAATGCAACATTGTTTGCAATGGGCGTAACACCATACATCAACAGTTCAATTATTATGCAGCTTCTTTGTGTTGCTATTCCTGCTCTTGAAGCACTTTCAAAAGAAGGCAATGAAGGCAGAAAGAAGATAGCTGCGATCACAAGATATGTAACAGTTGGTCTTGGTCTTGTTCAGGGTACAGCTTATTATGTATTCCTCAGAAGATCATCGATCATCGTTTCCGATTGGAGAGACGGTTTTCCGGGCGTATTCTCATGCGCAGTTATTATACTTGCATTTACGGCAGGTACTGCTGTTATGATGTGGCTCGGTGAGCAGATCAACACTAACGGTATCGGCAACGGTATTTCGATACTCCTTTTTGCCGGTATTATTTCAAGAATTTCCGTTCTCATTACTTCGCTTGTTCAGTATTGGCAGCTCGGTATGAACGGTCAGACAAAGTTTTTCTTCTTTGTTCCGATCTTTGTTGTATTGTTCCTCTTCGTTATCTGGCTCATTACATTTATGAATGACGCTGAGAGAAGAATCCCGATACAATACGCTAAAAGAGTAGTAGGCAGAAAGATGTACGGCGGTCAGTCATCATACTTCCCGATAAAGGTAGGTATGGGCGGCGTTCTCCCCGTAATCTTCGCAAGCTCTATTCTTTCTATTCCCGCAACGATCAACATGTTTGCTAAAGTAGACACAGGATTCTGGGGAAGCTTCTTCAAATTCTTCTCTACTACAAGTGTTGGTTATATGGTAATTTATTTCATCTTAATTATCTTGTTCGCATATTTCTACACAACAATTCAGTACAACCCAGTAGAGATCGCTAATAATCTTCGCACAAGCAACGGTACAATCCCCGGTATTCGTCCCGGCAGACCTACAGCAGATTTTATTGCTAAGATCCTTTCGAGAATTACTCTTATCGGTGCATTGTTCTTGTCCGTTATCGCTCTCTTGCCGCTTATCTTCGGTAAGGTATCAACAATGGGCAACCTGTCGCTTGGCGGTACTTCAATCATTATTCTTGTAGGTGTTGCTCTCGATACTGTTAAGCAGCTCGAATCTCAGATAGTGATGCGTAACTATAAAGGAAAAGGTTTCTTGGATTAATATAAATTAAGAAAAGAGGTAAATAGTTATGAACATTATTCTTTTGGGCGCGCCGGGTGCCGGCAAAGGCACACAGGCTGAAAAAATTTGCGAATATCTTAGCATTCCCACAATCAGCACGGGTAACATTATCCGTGAAGCGCTGAAAAGCGGTACGGAGATGGGTCTTAAGGCTAAATCGTTTATGGATGCAGGTCAGCTTGTTCCCGATGAAGTCGTAATCGGCATCATCAAGGATCGTCTTGCAAAGGACGACTGCAAGAACGGCTTTATCCTCGACGGTTTCCCGAGAACCATTCCCCAAGCCGAGGCTCTGGACGCTATGGGCGTTGTTATCGACAAGGTAATCGACATAGAGGTTCCCGATGAGAGAATTATCGGCAGAATGTCCGGACGCCGTGTCTGCGGAAGCTGCGGTGCAAGCTATCACCTGGAGTATAAAGCTCCAAAGGTTGACGGTGTGTGCGACTTATGTGCAGGTGCCCTTGTTCAGCGTAAGGATGACCACCCCGACACGGTAAAGGCAAGACTTGATGTATATCACAGTGAGACCGAACCGCTCAAGGAGTATTATGCAAAGCAGAACAAGCTTGCAATTGTTGAAGGTCAGATAGAGATCGCCGACACAACAGCACTTGTATTCAAAGAGCTTAAGTAAGAGGCATTTCATGATCGTAATTAAAACTGCAAGCGAACTGAAGCTGATGAAAACAGCAGGACGTATCTCTCAAAGGGCGCTGCGCCTTGCGGGAGAAGCAGTTGAACCCGGTGTAACAACACTTGAAATTGACAGATTAGTCAGGAAGTATATCGAGGAACAGGGCGGTGTACCCTCGTTCCTCGGTTACGGCGGGTTTCCGGCAAGCTGCTGTATTTCAGTAAATAATGTGGTCATTCACGGCATACCGAATGAAAAATGTATTCTTAAACAAGGCGATATAGTAAGTATAGATGTAGGCGCATACATCGGAGGATACCACGGCGACAACGCATGGACGTTTGCCTGCGGTGATATAAGCGATGAGGCACAGAGATTACTTGATACAACAAGAGAAGCTTTGTTTGAGGGTATAAAAATGGCACAGGCAGGAAATAGGATAGGACACATCAGTCACGCCGTGCAAAAGTATGCCGAACTTCGCAGTTACTCGGTGGTACGAGACTTTGTCGGCCATGGAGTAGGTGCGAAACTTCATGAAGAACCAAAGGTACCTAATTACGGTGTACCCTCACAGGGCGCAAAACTGCTTCCGGGTATGGTCATAGCAATTGAGCCTATGATAAATATGGGAAGTCACAGGGTAAAGGTTCTTAAAGATAATTGGACAACGGTAACTGCCGACGGAAAGTTATCTGCTCATTTTGAGCACACTTTGGCTGTTACTCCGGACGGCCCGGTTATATTGACTTTACCGGATTAATTGAGGTGGTAAAGTGGAATATATAAAAGGACTTGTTGTAAAAGCAAGTGCGGGCAGAGATAAAGAAAGGTTCTTTATAATTACGGATATAGACGAAGGCTTTGTATATATAGCGGACGGAAAAACAAGACCGCTTGAAAGACCCAAGAAAAAGAACCCGATGCATCTGAATGCAACGAACACAGTCGCAGAAGATGTGGATACAAACCGAAAAGTCAGAAGATTTTTAGCAGAGTTTCAGCAAAAATGTTAAGGAGGAATCCCCTTTGTCGAAGCAGGACGTATTTGAACTTACAGGTACAGTTGTAGAAGCACTGCCGAATACTCAATTTAAGGTTGAGCTTGAAAACGGCAAGGTTATTTTGGCACATATCTCAGGAAAGCTGAGAATGAACTTTATCAGGATACTTCCCGGTGATAAGGTAACAGTTGAGTTATCACCCTATGACCTCACAAAAGGAAGGATCACCTGGAGAGGAAAATAACACCAAAGTTTTTTCAAATGTTGACAAAAATTGTATTGTTAATTGATTTTTGTGTGTTTGAACATAAACTTTTTATATACTATTTACTTTTGAAAGGAATGATTATATAATGAAAGTCAGACCTTCTGTAAAGAAAATCTGTGATAAGTGCAAAGTGATCAAGCGTCACGGCAAGATCATGGTTATTTGTGAGAACCCTAAGCACAAGCAGCGTCAGGGCTGATAACAGCAGGTTTTTTAGAAACAATGACAAAATTACATTTATTGATAAATTTTGGAGGTGCAGATTATGGCACGTATAGCCGGTGTGGATTTACCCAGAGATAAAAGAGTTGAGATCGGCTTAACTTATATATACGGTATCGGCCGTACAACAGCAACAAAGATTCTTGCCGAAACAGGTGTTAATCCTGATACTCGTGTAAGAGATCTGAGCGAGGAAGACATCTCAAAGCTCAGAGAGTATATTGATCATAACTGTCGTGTTGAGGGTGACCTCAGACGTGACATTGCATTCGATATAAAGAGACTTATCGAAATTGGCTGCTACCGCGGTGTTCGTCACCGTAAGGGTCTCCCCGTTCGCGGACAGCGTTCAAAGACAAACGCTCGTACACGTAAGGGTCCGAGAAAGACAATGGCCAATAAGAAGAAGTAAGGAGGAGATCACTGATGGCAGCACCAAAGGGTGGCAAGAAAACAGTTGTACGCAGACGCCGTGAGCGCAAGAATATTGAAAGAGGCGCAGCACATATTCAGTCTACATTTAACAACACAATAGTAACAATCACAGATACACAGGGTAATGCCGTATCATGGGCCAGCGCAGGTGAGCTTGGCTTCAGAGGTTCAAAGAAGTCTACTCCGTTCGCAGCTCAGACAGCAGCAGAAACAGCAGCTAAGGCAGCCATGGAGCATGGCATGAAAACAGTTGAAGTATATGTTAAGGGTCCGGGTGCCGGCAGAGAAGCAGCAATCAGAGCTCTTCAGCAGGCAGGTCTTGATGTAAGCATGATCAAAGACGTAACACCTATCCCTCATAACGGATGCCGTCCTCCGAAGAGAAGACGTGTCTGATAGAATTTACGGAGGTGTTATATTATGGCAGTAAATAGAGATCCTATTATCAAAAGATGCAGATATCTGGGCATCAGCCCCGCTGTTGTAGGCATTGACAAGAAATCTTGGAGAAAGCCTAACGCTAACGGCAGAAAAAAGGTTTCCGAGTACGGAATGCAGCTTAAAGAAAAACAAAAGCTCAAGTTTATTTATGGTGTTCTGGAGAAGCAGTTCTATCATTACTATGAGATCGCTACAAAGATGGAGGGTCAGGCAGGTACAAACATCATCGTTTTGCTTGAATCAAGACTCGACAACGTAGCATACAGAATGGGCATGGCTCTCACGAGAAGAGAAGCAAGACAGCTTGTAACACACGGTCATTTCCTTGTTAACGGCAAAAAGGTAAATATTCCTTCTTACAGAATCAAGGTTGGCGATGTTATCAGCCTTCGTGATAAGAGCAAGAGCAGCGAGAAATTCAAGACTAATGTTGAGGCAACGAAGTCAAGAATCGTTCCTGAGTGGCTTGATGAGAACAGAGATGAGTTCAAAGCAACTGTTGTTCGTATGCCTTCTCCCGAAGATCTTGATTATGAAGTTGAGGCTCACCTCATCGTGGAGTTGTACTCCAAGTAATCCACCCTTTAAATGGGAATCGAATACACACATATTTGCACATTGTGCAATGCTGTGCCTCATAAGCACAGTATGAATTGTTAAGGAGGAGCCAAACTATGATCGAATTTCAAAAGCCAAAAATAGCAACCGAGGATCTCTCCCCGGACGGTAAGTATGGCAAATTTGTTGTAGAGCCTCTCGAAAGAGGGTTCGGCAACACTCTTGGCAATAGCCTTCGTCGTGTATTACTCTCATCGCTTGAGGGCGTGGCAGTAAAGTTTATAAAAATTGAGGGCGTATTACACGAGTTTTCGACGATCCCCGGTGTTAAAGAGGATGTTACTCAGATCATTCTCAACATGAAAGGTCTTACCGCAAGACTTAACAGCGTTGGTGAAAAGAGAGTCGAGATCAGAGCGGAGGGTCCCTGCGAAGTGACCGCCGCCAATATTATGTGTGACAGTGAGGTTGAGATCCTCAATCCCGAAATGCATATAGCTACATTGGGTGAGGGTGCAAAGCTCTTTATGGAGATCACTCTTGACAGAGGCAGAGGATATGTTACAAGCGAGCGTAATAAGCAGGAAGCTGAAGAAAATGTTCTCGACCTTTTGCCGATAGACTCCATTTATACGCCTGTAATAAAGGTGAATTATACGGTTGATAATACTCGCGTTGGACAGATAACCGACTACGATAAGCTTACACTTGACGTATGGACAAATGGTGTAGTAAGCGCACAAGAGGCAGTATCACTTGCCGCAAAGGTACTTAACGAACACCTGAATTTGTTTGTAAGCTTGTCTGATAAGGGTTCCAGCACAGAAATACTTGTTGAGAAGGATGAAAAGGGCAAGGAGAAGGTTCTCGAAATGACTATCGAAGAGCTTGATCTCTCTGTTCGTTCGTTCAACTGCTTGAAGCGTGCAGGAATCAATACAGTAGAAGACTTGATAAACAAGTCAGAAGAAGATATGATAAAGGTAAGAAACCTGGGCAGAAAATCTCTTGACGAGGTTACAAACAAGCTCCAGAATCTTGGCTTTAGTCTTCGTTCCGATGACGATCCGAAATACGATTGATCTCGGGCTGCATTCTAAAATAATAAATATCCCTTTTGCAAAATAAGTAAAGGAGTGACTACAATGCCGGGAACCAGAAAGTTGGGAAGAACCACAGCTCACAGAACAGCTATGCTTCGAGCAATGGTTACATTCCTTTTTGATAATGGCAAAATTGAAACTACAGTTACTCGTGCCAAAGAGGTAAGCTCCATGGCCGAGAAAATGATAACAATAGCAAAGACAAACGACCTTCACAGCAAGCGTCTTGTAATGGCATTTGTAACAAACGAAACTGTTACAAAGAAGCTTTTTGACGAGATCGCACCGAAGTATGCTGATGTAAAGGGCGGTTATACAAGAATTACAAAGATCGGTCCCCGCCGCGGTGACGCAGCTGAGATGGCTATCATTGAGCTTGTATAATTAAAATACGCAACTGTACGGGCTTAGGCGCATTATTGCCCTGAGCCCGTTTTTAATGTGGAAAGTTGAAAGTGACAAGTGGAAATATTTAGCTCAAAAGCTGTATTAGTCAATCAGGATTTTATTAATGGCGTATAATATAAGTATAAATATCCGCCCGTGGCGCAGCCGGATAACGCAGCAGATTCCGATTCTGAAGAACGGGGGTTCAAATCCCTCCGGGCGGGCTAAAAAAATTTAAAAATAGTATTGACAATACAGACAGATTATAGTATAATAAATAGGCACTGAGGAAATGAAACGATTTCTTTCTGATGTAAACCACTATGGTGGGTATAGCTTAGCTGGTTAAAGCGCCGGTTTGTGGCACCGGAGAGCATCGGTTCGAATCCGATTATCCACCCCATATGATCCATTAGCTCAGTTGGCAGAGCACTTGACTTTTAATCAAGGTGTCCGGGGTTCGAATCCCCGATGGGTCACCAATAGCTGTTAAATAACAACAGCTATTTTTTTTATTGGGCTGTCGCCAAGCGGTAAGGCAACGGACTTTGACTCCGTCATCCCGTGGGTTCGAATCCCGCCAGCCCAGCCAGAAAACAGCCGATGAAAGTCGGCTGTTTTTATTGCGGTTATATAAGTTGATATATTATGTTAGAACAATTAATGAAAATGGAATTACCTGATACTTATCAAGACGTATTTGTAGAATATACAGAAAAACTTGATGGTTTCGGAATAATTGAGTTGTTAAGATGTGGTATAGACAAACAACATACAGAAAAAATGTTGCTTTTAATCAGTGTTTTCATAATTTTGACTGCGTGCTTTAAAGTATCGGACACATTATGTTTGACTGCTCATTTTCCACTTTCAACTTTCAACTCTCAAATAATACCTCGGCTATTACATTCCCCAAAAGCTCCCCCGTAAGAACAGCTTCGTCAAGAGTGTTTGCGTCTGTGCCTACCTCTATGAGCAGAGAGCCGGGCGCTAAATTCATATTATACATAAAATTGCCGAAATACAAAGGTCTTGTCATACCCGGATAACGTGTTTCGGCTGCGCTTTGCAGCTTTACGGCAAGGCTTAAATTATCCTCCCAGTTTGGAAAATCGTAATACCCGTAATTATCGTTACCGCACATTATCATTATCTGTGCGGCTTTTTTTCCGTTATACATAAATGTCGGCTTTATCTTTTCGTTTTCCTCAGTCGTAATGCTGTCACGGTGAATATCAAGTATTATCTTGATAGTAGGATATTTCTCAAGATAGTACATAATCGAATCTGCGCTGTTGTCGTATGCTCCGTAATACTGCGGATCGTCATGGTGCTTGCAGCAGTGAACTGTGCCTATACCGTTTTTTGTGAGCGTGTCTGTAATTTCTTTGCCGACACGGACAATGTTGTAGTTGTCGTTAGTATCTCTCGGGTAAAAGCTTTCGTAATAATAGCCGACATCTTCCTCCATAAATGATTCTGTTGCATGTGTATGTACAATAAGCACCTGCGGATCAGTTGTATCCTCATACTTAAAGGGCAGGGCTTTATTCAAATATCCCTGAATATCGGGCGATAAGTCGGTTGAGTTTTTTACATAGAAATTATTGCAGCTTAAATTTGACTCACGAAACAAGCTTTCGGTTACAAGATATGTTGTTTCAAAAGTATGATCGGTGTCTGCTGCGTCATGGTCTTTTACCGCATAATCTGTGTCTGCGTCCGTAATATTAGCGGCTGCCGGTACTGCTTTGGATGTTACAGATGATGTATCGTTATTTAATGTATACTCCGATTCTGTTAGAAACTCATTGTTGCCGGCAAAAACAGGGTTTAGAAGCTGCATTCCTTCTTTTGTAAAGAGTGAGTGTATTTTTTCTGTAAGATAAGCACCCGAAAATATGGTAGTAATTACAGAAACAGTCAAAACGGTTAGCTTGCATATTTTTTCACTTGCTTTCATTGTTGAAACTCTCCTTTTTTGTTTGTATAATTATATGCGGAAATTTCTATCGGTATTACCCAAGCAGGAAAGCTTTAAAAAATTATTAACAGTATATCAAATTATGACTGATAAGGACTTGAAAATTATAAAATTCTGTATATAATATTAATATAGGGCATTTTTGCCTCAGGTCAAATGACAGAGTTCAAGGGGTGACTTTTTATGTACGATCATAACAGGATAAAAAACCACATCAGCGGAGTTGAGTCTTGCTCGTATGAGCTTTTCGGCGCACATATCGAAAACGGCGGAGTAAGCTTTTCTGTTTATGCTCCGGGTTCAAGCGGTGTGAAGCTTATAGCCTCTCACAATAACTGGGAAGAAATACCTATGCAGAGAGATGTTTTCGGTGTCTGGACAACATTTGTACCGGGAATAGGAGAGGGCACTGTTTATAAATACAGAATTTATACACAGGACGGACAATATACAGATAAAGCCGACCCGTTTGCATATTACAGTGAGGTGCGTCCGAAGAATGCGTCTATCGTGTACGATATTAACAATTATTATTGGCGTGATAATGACTGGGTAAAGAGCAGAAATAAGAATTTTACCAATCCGCTTAATATATATGAGGTACACTTAGGCTCGTGGCGTGTTA
>JAFOMO010000098.1 GCA_017418905.1 Clostridia bacterium
CACCCCTAAAAGGGCTGGAGCGTGCCTCCGGCGGGCGGGGCTCTGCCCCTGCACCCCGCAAGCCTTTTGAAAAAGGCTTGACCGAAAACTAAATTGTTGGTTTTTGCACAGTCTGAATTGTCAAGAAATAAGGAATTGTCAAGAAATAAGTTGTGCAATTCAGGCGAAGAATAATTTGTTCTGTGTTAGGCACAATACCGCAGGAATACTGACGTGTTTCAAGATAATTCAACGCTGTGCAGAGCAAATCGGACAAGCAGAAATTAAAAGTTATTGATGAACAGCTCCTTACAAAAACAGGAAATTTGTAAAGTTATTATAAGTATATCATAACTGAGATTAATCGTCAAACATTTTCCTTTTTTCCTGTGAAAAATCATATTGCATCTGTAGTTTGGTGCGAATAAGCTGTACAAATGAGTCGGGTTCTGTTACCTTGACATGCTGACCAAACGACAATATTCTTATAACGATCTCTGCCTCATCATTTTTATCATAGTAAAGCTTGACCTTATAGCGAGCATTACCCAAAGCTTCTGCCTCTTTTTTAAAGCCGGCAAAGTGGAGAAGCACCCTTTCAAGAGAGTTGCGTTCGTCTGTAAGCTCGAACACCACATACTTCGGCTGCTCCTGTACCGTATAGGTATTAGCATTTCCTGCACTGCCGAATGGGATGCATTCATTTATTGACGCCATATTGAGGATCTTAGTGTAATGATGACTTGCGGTGTAAACTCTGAATTTATCGTCTTTTTCTGAGTATTCCATTTTATACGGACTGCAGTTGAAGCTTTTGTGTTTTCCGAAACGATTGTTATAACTCACATTGACAGCCTGTTTATCCTTTATTGCTTTAAGCATGGTTTTAAAATGCCTGACGTATAACGGATCGTCAAACGGATCGGAGTCCGAGCATTTGTCAAAGAATTTTATGTTGTCGGGCATAAACAGAGGTTCGGTATCGTCAAGAAAAGAAAGATCGACATCAAAAAGAGCAATACGCTTATCAAGCGACACAGCCTTCAACCAACGCTTTTCAAGTGTCGTGAGGGGCAGAGTGGGAGCATTTTTTATCGGAGTGGTAAAGTCCTTGTTTATAAGCTGCCATTTTTGATTCGTTATAGCAGGTATTATTTCGAGATGACTTTCACTGAATGCGTTGCTGTCGATAGCTTGCTTTAAGGTATTCCTGTCAAGCCGCCCCTCTATTGCAAGCTTTATAATCTCCGCAATGCTTTTGTAGTAGCACCCGTATATTTCGTGAAAGATCATTGCTCGCCGCCTCCTATGCCGTAAAGCCGGTACATTGCTTTCATATCGTTTAAAAACTGTCTTTCGACTGCTTTGTTTGAAAATTCAATATGAGTTATCCTGCAAATAAATGTTCTTATCCACGGCACAAGCTCTGCGCTGTCGTAAACATCGGCAGAGAATGTATAAGTATTATCTCCCGTTTTCTCAACAGTTCCGCACCTCTTTTCACGATAAAGCCTTTTTGCGGCGTACTGTTCATACTCACCTGTCCGGATCGTAAACTCAACGTGTTCGGTCTTATCCATGTTATTTACCGAAACGCCCCAGATATGCTTTTCCGCTTCGTTTAACTGTTTTAAATGGGTGTCGAAGCTGTGACATTCGTTGCTGATAGTAACGTGACTGATAAAGTCAATGCGGTAAGAACGCATTCTGCAAGCATGTATATTATATGCAAAAAGATATTGCCTTCCGCCTGATACACTGCTGAATATTTTCAGAGGTATAAGATCGCATACGGCAGGCACATCGTATTTTCTGCCTTGATACTGTAAAGTAACGCTCATTTTTTTTGATATTGCTTCAAACAATGTGCAAAGTACCTCGCTGTCAAGTGCAGAGGTGAGATAATGGTGCTTAAAACAGAAAACAGAGTTGTTAAAGTCACTTTTATCAAGAATATAACTTCCGATAACACCGCATGGGGCGATCTCAGAGAAGAAGTTGAGAAGATCGTCATATTGATCGAGAGGGTATTCCTTTTCAAGAGTATATATTACCGTCCTGCCGTTTTTGTACGCTTGTATAAGCCCCATTTTTTTGTATTCAGTCAGTTTTTTGCGAACCGTAGATTCGTCAAACTGCATGGGTTCTTCAAATGCAGAGAGATAATCGTTTTCTATCAGCTCCAATATTTCCGAGATAGGAATACCATCCTGTTTTTCTTTGAGAATATCAAAAAGAATAAAGTGAAGTGTGATCTCGGAGTCTGTAAAGCTTTTGGCTTTCCATACCTTATAAAAAGGGTTGTGGCGTGCGTTTTTGCTGTCTATGCTGATAAAAACATTTTTTCCCGATTTGTCCCTTTTAAACCTGATGTGATCGGAGAGATAACCTTCTATCCGGCGTTTTTCGTTGTCATAGGTTCTTGTACTTTTTTTGCTGTATTCTTCACGGCTTTTAAGTCCGTAGATATAGAATTCCTTCATATAGCTTCTTACCTTCTCAAAGCTTTTTATAAGCTCGCTGTATGCCACGTTATCACTCCCTGCTGTCCTCAGTTTCCTTTTCATTTGTATTTTTCAGTTCTGAATATGTACTGCGGCTTTTTGTTTCTCCCAGCTTATACATCCCGAACAGTATACCGATAACTGCAATTGCGATCCCTGCGCCGGACAGAATGTATTTTATCCTGCTGTCTGAGTAATTTAATGCTTCACTCATACTACGAGAGGAGGTATAATACTTGCTTTCAATGTCACTGTCCGATAGTTCTTCGATGATGTGTATGTTATCCGATTCTTTTTTGTCTTGACTTGATACAATGATCTTCTTTGAAGATGTCTCGAATTTTTTAGAAGATGTGCTTTTTTCCGAAACGACAGAGCTTTTCCTTGATACGGGATCGCTTTGAGAAAGACTGCTTTTTCTTTCTATGTATATCTCCACACTGTTATCAACAGAAAGGTCTGCTTTTTCAAGATCGTTTGTTACAGCGTCAACAAGCTCTATTTCGATTGTCTGTATGCTCGAATCATTCCCTGTTTTTGCAGTAAATGTCATATTGATAATATCGCCTTGTTCAACTGTCTCTTTAAACAGACAGATAACCTCTGCTTCTCCTGTATTTTTGTTTTTGTATAAGTCGCATTTCAGGGGTGAATCGACTTTTGAAAATGAAATATATTCGCTGTCAAATTTAAATCTTATCCATACTGATTTTACAGGCTTGTCGTTTTCAAGGTGTAATGCAACGGTAAACGAACGCCCGATATTTACCGTTTCGGGAGTGTTTGCCGAGATATGACCGCCGGCAGCGGAGACATTGATCGTACAGCAGAAAAATACACAGATCGTTGTAAGAATCGCTATGAGATTCTTTGCTTTATACTTATTATGAATAATAATCACCTCGAATCGGACAAGAAGAAAGACAAAAATGCTTTTTTCGTGCTTATAAGGTAAATTATACCACTATAATCAGTTGTTTTCAATTGATATTTGTCTATAAAATGTTATAGAATTTATATTTGAAAGTATGATTTTTTTAAAACCTATGTTGATTTTGTATGTCATTTGATGTATAATTTTAGTGTCAGCCGTTTAACCCTGTAAAGCGGTGCATTACTGTTTTAAGGGCAGGCTGTATGTAAGGAATCGTCAAGAAAAAACTTGCACTTTCATGCTTGTCTGATGAATTGCACAACTTATTTCTTGACAATTCCTAAATAATTTACAGAGGTGTTTAAGATGAGCATTAGAATCGGTATTTATGGCTACGGTAATCTCGGCAGAGGCGTTGAGGCAGCCGTAAGACAAAACAAAGACACACAGTTAGCTGCTGTGTTTACAAGACGCGACCCCGCAGGCGTAAAGATCGCCACAGACGGAGTAGAGGTAGTATCTGCTGATAAGATAGAGCAGTATAAGGATAAAATCGACGTTCTTATAATCTGCGGCGGCAGTGCAACAGATCTTCCCGTTCAGACTCCAAAGCTTGCAAAGATGTTTAATGTAATAGACAGCTTCGACACACACGCAAATATTCCCACACACTTTAAGAATGTAGACGCTGCCGCAAAAGAGGGCGGTAATATCGGCATTATTTCTGTGGGCTGGGATCCGGGAATGTTCTCGCTTGCAAGACTTTATTCAAATTGTATTCTTACAGACGGCTCAGACTATACCTTCTGGGGCAAGGGCGTAAGTCAGGGACACTCAGACGCAGTAAGAAGAATAGAGGGTGTAGCAGATGCAAGACAGTATACAGTGCCGATACAAGACGCTCTGGACGCTGTAAGAAGCGGCAAGAACCCCGAGCTTACAACAAGAGAAAAGCACACGAGAGTTTGCTATGTTGTTGCAAAAGAGGGCGCAGACAAAGCAAAGATCGAGCAGGATATAAAAACAATGCCCAACTATTTTGCAGACTATGATACTACCGTAAACTTCATAACAGCAGAAGAAATGAAGCGTGATCACAGCGGTTTGCCGCACGGCGGTTTTGTTATCAGAAGCGGCAAAACAGGTTTGAACGGCGAGCATAATCATATTATAGAGTATAGTCTGAAGCTTGATTCAAACCCCGAGTTTACATCATGCGTACTTGTTGCTTTTGCAAGAGCTGCATTCAGACTTTCACAAGAGGGAGTTTCAGGCTGCAAAACAGTATTCGATATTCCTCCGGCATATCTTTCTGCAATGCCGCATGAAGAAATAATTTCACATCTTCTTTGATCTTATTGATGTGAGGTAGTTTTTATGGGAAATGCATTGAAGCATTTTGTTACTGTGACCCGTCACAGACATAAGGTGTTTGTGCATTGTGTTAAGGTCGGCATACCCTTGCAGGGACTTTTGCATGATCTGTCTAAATACTCTTTGACCGAATTTGTTCCCGGTGCAAAGTATTACAGAGGCAACCGCAGTCCGAATGAAGCCGAAAGAGAAGATAAAGGCTATTCAAAAGCGTGGATGCACCACAAGGGCAGAAATAAACATCACTTTGAATACTGGACGGATTACAGCCCCGCAACAAAGCAGCTTGATCCTGTGGAAATGCCTCTGAACTATGTAAAAGAAATGTTCTGCGACCGTGTCGCCGCAGGAAAGGTCTATAAGGGCAAAGACTACAACGACAAATGCCCTTTGGAGTATTTTTTAAAGGGCAAGGCAAGACGCAGGATACATCCGAAAACCTCTGATCTTCTTGAAAGCTGGCTTGAAATGCTTGCAAACGAGGGTGAGGAGAAAACCTTTAAGTATATTAAGGGCTTGAAATAATATGGATAAAAAAAGCCGCCAAACGGCGAAGCAAAAATTAATATGTTCTTTTACTGCCGTTTGGATGGCTCTTGCCGCAGCAGGAATTACAACAGCAGGCTTTGCAAACAGTATTCCTTTGCGAAGCCCGACTGATCCCTGCTTGTCGGCTTTTACATACGATACGGCAGATACAGCAGATACGACTGATAAAACGGAGAAGGAAAGTATTTATGCTCCCGATTCGCCCGACTTACCTAAACAGTCGGATACTGTATCGATCAAAGTAATTGATACCGATGAAAAAAAGGATACTTCCGATTCTGCCGAAAAAACTTCTTCCGAGAAAACGACTTCAAAGGCAAGCAGTGAAACGTCCTCGGAGAATACGACTTCAATGGCAAGCAGTGAAACGTCCTCGGAGAAAACGAGTTCAAAGGCAAGCATTGAAACGTCCTCGGAGAAAACGAGTTCAAAGGCAGGCAGTGAAACGTCCTCGGAGAAAACGAGTTCAAAGTCAGGCAGTGAAACGTCCTCGGATAAAACG
>JAFOMO010000099.1 GCA_017418905.1 Clostridia bacterium
CACCCCTAAAAGGGCTGGAGCGTGCCTCCGGCGGCTAAGGGGCGCTGCCCCTTAGAACCCCGCAAGCCTTTTGAAAAAGGCTTGACCGAAAACTTATTTGTTGGTTTTTGCACGGTCTGAATTGCGAATTGATATTGTGTTTTCAACATTACAATAAAAAAATGTTGAAAACTCGTTGAATACAAAACAGTTTTTATCTATTAAAAAAACCGCCAAAACAATCCTTTAAAATTGTTTTGGCAGTTTTTGTTTGGAGCTTTGAGTGTGTGGTTAACAGAAAATTTTACATTTTCCATTTCCAATTTTCATTTTATTATCTTCTCTCTAAGATATAATCGTTGATGTTGAGGGCAAGCTCGATAATTTTCCATGTTTCGCCGTAAAGCTCATAGGTTTCGGGCTGTTCTGTTTCAACCTCTTTAAAGCCTGCCGACTTATAGCACTTATACCCGGGAATATTATTTTCAAATACTCCGATAGTAACATTCTCAGCTCCTGCAACCAAAAAAGCGTAATCAACGGCAAGCCTCATCATTTTTTTGCCGTATTGGTGACCTCTTTTTTTGTCGTCCACTATAACAAAGCCGATACGCATCAAAGAGTGATCCCCATTTGTATATCTGAGTATAAAGTGACCGAATACTCCGCTTTCGTCACACGCAACCATTGGGTAAAAATTATCGTCTTCAACGCAGTCGCCGTTGCAGTCAAAGTATTTGAAGTTCATATCGTCTTCTGTTATCGGGTAATGGTCGTATCTGTCGGAAGTCCATCTTCTGAATACTGTTTCGTCCTCGCACCATGAAAGTATGGTTTTTGCGTCCTCTTTTTTATACGGTCTTAAATACATAATAAATATCTCCTTAATCGGTATCAAGCTTTAACACTGCCATAAAAGCCTCCTGCGGAACTTCTACCGAGCCTAACTGGCGCATACGCTTTTTACCCTCTTTTTGCTTTTCAAGCAGTTTTTTCTTTCTTGTAATATCGCCGCCGTAGCACTTTGCAAGCACGTCTTTACGCAGAGCCTTTACTGTTTCTCGTGCGATTATCTTACCGCCGATACAAGCCTGTATGGGTACCTCAAATAATTGACGGGGAATTTTTTCTTTCAGCTTTTCCGCCATTTTTCTTGCACGGGGGTAGGCTTTCTCCGCATGAATTATAAACGAAAGTGCGTCTACAACATCACCGTTGAGCATAATGTCAAGCTTAACAAGTCGGCTTTCGGCATAGCCTTTAAGCTCATAGTCAAAAGAAGCGTAACCTCTTGTTTTCGATTTCAGCGTATCGAAGAAGTCGTATATTATCTCTGCAAGCGGCAGTTCATAGTGAATATCAACACGGTCTGCGTCAATATAAGTCATATCCTTGAATGTGCCTCGCCTGTCTTGACAAAGCTCCATGATATTTCCCACATAGTCGTTAGGCGCATATATATGTGCGTCTGTTACGGGTTCTTCCGCTTTTGCTATAACAGACGGGTCGGGATAATTTGTCGGGTTATCTATCATTACAACAGTGCCGTCTTTTTTTGTTATTCTGTATATTACCGACGGCGCAGTTGTTATAAGGTCGAGATTATACTCTCGTTCAAGTCTTTCCTGAATTATCTCCATGTGGAGAAGTCCGAGAAAGCCGCAGCGGAAACCAAAGCCCAATGCAACAGATGTTTCGGGTTCAAACGATAATGAAGCGTCATTGAGCTGCAATTTGTCGAGAGCGTCACGCAGATCTGCATAACGTGCGCCGTCCGCAGGGTATATACCGCAGAATACCATAGGCTGTGCAGGTCTGTAACCCGGCAGCGGACTTTCTGCCCTGCATTTTGCAAGCGTTACCGTATCACCGACTTGTGCGTCACGCACTTGTTTTATAGAGGCTGCAATATAGCCTACCTCGCCTGCGTATATTGCGCCCACGGGGTCAAGCGAGGTTGCACGCAGATAACCGCACTCTGTCACCGTAAAGGTGCTGCCTGAAGCCATAAGCTCAATTTCATCACCGACATGGACTTGACCGTCAACAAGTCTTACATATATGATAACGCCCTTGTAGCTGTCGTAGTATGAATCGAAGATAAGAGCTTTGAGCGGCTTTGTTTCGTCTGCATCGGGGCTTGGAATATCGGTGACTATCTTCTCCATTACCGCATGGATATTAAGTCCCGTTTTTGCGGATACTCTCGGAGCGTCCTCAGCAGGAATGCCGATAATATCTTCTATTTCTTTTATAACTCTTTCGGGGTCTGCGCTCGGAAGGTCTATTTTGTTGATGATCGGCACTATTTCAAGACCGCTGTCAAATGCAAGATAAGTGTTTGCAAGCGTCTGAGCCTCAATTCCCTGAGAAGCGTCAACAACGAGTACAGCACCCTCGCAGGCTGCAAGAGAACGTGAGACCTCGTAATTGAAATCGACGTGACCGGGTGTATCAATGAGATTGAATACATACTCCCTGCCGTCATCAGCAGAGTAATTGAGCGTTACTGCATGAGCCTTTATGGTAATGCCTCGTTCACGTTCAAGCTCCATATTATCGAGAAGCTGATCTTCCATATCACGCAGAGAAACAGACTTTGTTTGTTCGAGTATTCTGTCTGCAAGCGTGCTTTTGCCGTGATCTATATGAGCAATTATACTGAAATTGCGAATTTGTTCTTTAGGAAAAGACATTTTTTCACCTACTGTAATTATATTATACCTATTATAGCATAATTCGGTATGTTAGTCTATACCGTTATGACTTTATTTTAACAAGCTGATCGTACAGCAGAACATACTTATCTTCAATAATAAGATCATTGTGGTAATGCCCGAAAAACCAATATCTGAATTTAAGCTTTGTTCTGAGCTTGTCAAAATAAAGAGTTAATCTGTCGGGAATATAAGTACCATTGCCCACCATCTGAGAAATAAGCTCGGGTGCGCAGTGAGTTATAACATAGTCGACTTTATATCCGGCTTTTTCGAGGTTTGAATCTGCGTTCTGATATTCTTCATCAGAAGGATGCTCTTGTTCCCACCAGCTCCAGCCCTTGACACGAAAGCGTTTGCCCTGCTTTCGCCAATGCCTTATTTCATTTATAAATGCTGTTTCGGTATCAAAATCATCACGAGAGATAATTCCGTCCTCAGCGTCGTGAGACGCAGCGCCGCCGAATACAAAAAATTTCCGTCCGTCAAAAACGAATATCTCACCCCTCATAAGGTGATAAACAGAATCTCTTATTTTGTGAGCCTTGCCCGAACAGAAGTCAACTGTTTGATAATCGTTATACAAACGATCGAAATTTTCATGGTTGCCGTCTGCAAATACGGTTGTAAAAGGCTTTTTGTCGAGCCAGTCAAGCCAGTAGGATTCGCTGCGGCTCTCCTTTTCGTCCCATACGCCGCCGAAATCACCGCAAATAATTACAATGTCGTCCTTTGTCATTTCTTTCTGTTCGGGAAATGCCGCCGTTGTAAACTTTTTAAACTCACCGTGACAGTCGCCTGTAACGTAGATCATAATATCACTTCCTTAATGAACTGTTCATCAATAAATTTTCAAAACTCAACTCTCAACTCTCAAAACTACACACTTCAAACTCCAAATTTCATTTTACAACGGAGTATATCTCAATGTGTATTTGGTGCTTTAAGTGCATAATATCGCCATATTTGTCGAGCATACCGCTGTATTCTTGTATGAATGCTTTCAGCTGTCCAACGTTTAAGCTTGCTCCAACTCCACGGCAGGTAAGCACTCGCCCGAACCACGCTTCTTTTGTAAATGTCAATGCTTCGTTGTATGAGTGTATCGTATTAATATCAAATCTTCCCTCTGCCCAGTCGGGATAATTATATCTGTATTTCTGAAAACCGCCGCCGCCCCAGTTCGGGTTATACTTCAAGACGATCTCTTCCAGTTCTGCTATCGCTTTATCTTCAAAGGGCAGCCAATCCATAAGGAGCTTACAAAACAGTCCGTTCGGTTTAAGTATCCTGCTTATTTCTGCGGCGGCTTTGTCTGCGTTGAAATAATGAAAGCACTGTACAGCCGTAACTGCGTCAAAGCTGTTATCTTCAAAGCCCGTATCTTCGGCAGAGCAGACCTTGAAGCTTATGTTGTCAAGACTTTTTTCTTCTGCCGCCTTTTTGCCTGCGTTTATCTGATTTTCCGAAATATCGCTTGCGGTAATATTCGCACCCGTAAAGCTGAGGTTTATCGGCAAAACAGCCGTACCGCTGCCGAGATCGAGTATATTCTGCCCGCTATTGCCTATGCCGAATGATATAAGCTTATCATACATACTTTTGGGGTATATGTCACGAAATGCGGCATACTCGCTTGACACTCTTCCGAAATCAAATTCTTTGCCGTTGTCTATAAAATCAAGCTTCATTTTTATCACCTGTTGAGGAAAGGAAAGTATGAACAAAGTCTTTGAATATCGGCTCCCATGCCGTTTCGTGGTGCTTTTCGTCAAGCAGCACCACTTCATTGAGCATATCCAAAGGATAGCACTCGGTGAGTACGTCATACAAAAACTCGGTACAATTGTATATCTGCTTTTCCATATCGTCGCCTGCACCCGTGTATAAGTAGAGATACGGCGTTGTCTCCCCTATCTTGCTTGTTACCCAGTTTTTAATATCGTCCGGCGAGTACATCATAAGAGCAGGAGAGAAAATTCCTGCATAGCTGTATGTATCGGGATTGTTCAGAGCTGTGAACAATGACATCAGACCGCCCATTGAGCTTCCGCAGAAGGCTCTGTTCTCTCTGCCCTTTTTTACGGGGAATTGTTCTTCTACTGCAGGTATTACGGTGTTTACAACGAAATCGTCAAACACCTCTCCTGCGGGGGCAAAATAATCTTTAAACTCATCGGGGCAGGGAATAAAGCCTATACTCTTCGGCATAAGATCGTTTGCACGCTGTTCGTCTGCGGTATAAATGCCTGCGATAATTGCAGACTTTCCGCTGAGCTTTTTTTCTTCGGCAAGAGTTTCACGGGTGTGCCAGCAGCCGAAAGCACACCTTTCTTCTTCAAAAATGCTTTGACCGTCCGTCATATATATAACGGGGAATGTTTCTCCCTCTTCGTGCTCGGGTACATATACTCTTACAAGCCGCTTTTCTCTGTTCGGCAAGGGGTATGGCAAATAAATGTCTGTTATTTTTTCGCTAATCATAAAAACTCACTTCTCCCAAAATGCAGTATTTTTATAATTATCTCATATATTTACTTAATAATCAAGGGAAAATTTATTATTCTGTATGAATGTGTTGCTGACAAAAATCAGATAAAAAAGCTATCCGATTTTTTGATGAATCGGATAGCTGCAATCATTTATAGTAAACCTGATTGACTAATAGCGGATAGTGATATGTGCGGTATGATAAAAGCAGATTTAAGCTATATATTTCCACTTTCCACTTTCCAAATTCCACTTTAAAAAATATGCATTAGGTCAAGAATTATACCGTGTACTATATTTGTATTATTCCCACTCAATTGTTGCACACGGCTTTGGTGTGAGATCGTAAAGAACACGGTTTACGTTTTCTATCTCTGTTGTAATGCGGCGTGTAATATGCTGCAAAAGCTCAAAGGGAACATCCTCAACTGTTGCGGTCATAGCGTCTGTTGTGTTTACTGCACGAATTATTACGGGGTATGCAAATGTACGCTTGCCGTCTTTTACGCCTACCGACTTGAAATCGGGTACTGCGGTAAAATACTGCCAAACCTTGCCTTCAAGTCCGTTCTTTGCAAACTCTTCACGCAAAATAGCGTCCGACTCTCGAACAGCCTCAAGTCTGTCACGAGTTATTGCGCCAAGACAGCGAACACCGAGTCCCGGACCCGGGAACGGCTGACGGAATACCATATTGTCGGGCAGTCCCAAAGCCTTGCCTACTACTCTTACTTCATCTTTAAACAAAAGCTTAACGGGCTCTACAAGCTCAAACTGAAGATCTTCGGGCAATCCGCCTACATTGTGATGAGCCTTTACTCCGTCGCTTTCGAGAATATCGGGGTATATAGTACCCTGAGCAAGAAATTCTATTCCGTCCTGCTTTCTTGCCTCTTCCTCAAACACACGAATAAACTCTGCGCCTATTATTTTTCTCTTTTTCTCAGGCTCTGCAACGCCTGCAAGCTTATCAAGAAAACGGTCTGCGGCGTCAACATAAACGAGATTTGCGTTCATCTGATTGCGGAATACCTCAATAACCTGCTCGGGTTCGCCCTTTCTCAGAAGTCCGTGATTTACGTGTACGCAAACAAGCTGCTTTCCTACCGCTTTGATAAGCAGTGCCGCAACTACCGAGCTGTCAACACCGCCCGACAATGCAAGCAATACCTTTTTATCTCCGATCTGCTCTCTGAGTTCTTTTACTTGTTCGTCAATAAATGCGTTTGCAAGCTCTGATGTCGTAATTCTTTCCATTGTTTCGGGTCTTACATTATTCTGCATGGTTTTTCCTCTCCTATTTTATGATATAAAAATTATACCATACCACATATCCCTGTTTCAACAATTGATTAAAAACTTTAAAATAATTTAAAAAATTCCGTATCCATTATTTATGGACAAAAACTCGCTTTGATTATACTATATAATAAATAATATTTTTACTGTTTCAAAAGTGTGAATACAAGCAATCAATATTATATTAAAAATGACTTTTTAATGAATTTTATTTATTTTGTTAATTTTTTGTATTATAATAGTTACAATAATTTAACTTTATGCATACCATTATTTGCTAAAATCTGCTATTATGATCTATTATAATAGTGTGTGTCGGTATTGATACGCACATTTTTTTGACAAGAATTTATACAAACAATTATAGAAAATGTTTTTTAAGAAGGGAACAGTCATGATATACAACGTAACAGAAAAAACATTCAGATTAAGTGAAACAATAGAATATACGTCATACGGAATAGAAGTAAAGGACGACAAAACGGGAAAGGTCATTTGCACTGTACACGATATTTTTCTTGATAAACAACAGGCTGAACAATGTGTTTGTCTGTTTAACAGGGAAGCACTTGAAATAGTTCACTTTTCAGAAGCGATTGAATGTGTGTTAACAGACAGTGACTTTTTTTTATCCGATAAATAGACTAAAATATTCACATAATTCTAATAAATATAATAATTAGCGTTTCTATTGTGATATAATTGTTTCGGCAAAAACCTTATATATCATTACATAATGAAAGGATCAAAATAATGACCATAGCATTATGCTGTATAGAAGAAAAACGCAGTACTTATCACGATAAGCTGTGTGACCAGCTAATAGAAAAAAATCAGGTGTATCATATTGATATATACAGCACTCCCTTTATTATTTTTTATCAATTAGAGGACGGTGTTGTATATGATTACATATTTATTGATATTGAAACTTATTCGCACTTTAAGTTAGATGATTTCTTTGTATCTCATAAGATAGATACAACACCTATTGCTATAATAACAAGCGAAAGCAAAATAAAAAGCTTTAACAGCAAAAAAGACATTGTCGAATGTTTTCTTGAAGATTTTTTTGACGAAAACCAATCGAAGCTCTGCATAGAAAACAAAACAAATTACTATGCGTTCAAGATAAAACAGCGCATTATAAGAATACCTTATAACGAGATAATATATATTGAAAGCTGTAATTCAAGATGCATTATACATACATATAACGATCACTGTTATCCTGTTTATCACAAAAGCTTAAAGCAGATCGCAGACAGCCTGAACTCTGTACGCTTTTTAAAGCTTAACAGAAGCTTTATTGTTAATATGGATTATATTATATCTCTCGACAACAATTTCTGCACGCTGAAAAAAGGTGAGTGTCTGCCGATAAGTAAAAATTGCTGTAAAAATATACGCAGGATCTTTCACCTTTACATAATCACCGATTTCAATAAAATAAGCGAAGAGACCTTCAGAAGGCTTATAGCAGAATACAAATAAGTATAATCTTGCATAAACAGCATAAACAGCATAAACGGTATAAACGGTATAAACAGTATAATCAAAAAATTATTAAAAAGGTATTGACAACTCTCTTTCTCTTTGCTATAATAGTAAAGCAGTTGAAAATACCAAATGCGGATGTAGCTCATCTGGTAGAGCGCCACCTTGCCAAGGTGGAGGTAGCGGGTTCGAGCCCCGTCATCCGCTCTTCTTATCAAGGTCAGCCAAGAGGGTTGACCTTTTTATTTTACTTCATTTTAAGGAATGATATATATGTTTATAAAAGATGTTGAAATAAAAGGTCATGCCGCCTTAGCGCCTATGGCAGGTGTGGCAGACCGTGCGTTCAGAGAGCTGTGCAGAAATTACGGTGCGTCTTATGTTGTTACCGAAATGGTGAGCGCAAAGGGAGTATCATACAACAGCACAAAATCAACGGAGCTTATGGAGCTGTCGGAGAAAGAACGTCCGGCAGGAATACAGATCTTCGGCAGTGAACCTAAAACAATGGCTCAGGCGGCTGTTACCGCTATGCAGTTCAAGCCTGAAATCATAGATATAAATATGGGCTGCCCTGCGCCGAAGGTAAGCTCTAACGGGTGCGGCTCTGCGCTGATGAAAGACCCCGAGCTGTGCGGTAAGATAGTAAACGCAGTTGTAAAAGCCGTGCCTGTTCCGGTGACTGTTAAAATTCGCAAGGGCTGGGACGAAAACAGCGTAAATGCCGTTGAGGTAGCAAAGATATGCGAATATAACGGAGCTGCTGCCGTTGCCGTACACGGAAGAACACGACAGCAGCAATATTCCGGAAAAGCCGACCTGGATATTATAAAACAAGTCAAAAATGCTGTTAAAATTCCCGTTATCGGCAACGGCGACATTACAAGCGCCGAGGAAGCACAAAGAATGTATGAAGAAACAGGCTGCGACCTTGTAATGATAGGCAGAGGGGCTTTGGGTAACCCGTGGCTGTTTATGCAGATAGACGCATGGTTTGAGGCTGAACGTCAATTGATGCCGCCTTCAAAAGAGGAAAGGCTTGTCGTAATGCTAAAGCACATAAAATCCCTGTGCGAATATAAGGGTGAAGAACACGGCATGAGAGAAGCGAGAAAGCATGTTGCCTGGTATCTGAAGGGCTTTAAGGGTGCGGCGCATTTTCGCAATGCCGCAGGACAGCTCAAAACCTTCAGCGAGCTTGAAAGGCTTGTTGCCGAGGTGTACCAAAAAATATAAAAAGTATAAATATAAAGAAATATCCGGTTGTTGCGGGCAACCGGATATCTCTTTAGTTTGAGGGGTACATTTTGAGGAGGGTAGAACATTGTACGTCAAGCAATGCGGTCTTGCTCTCGGTACAACAATATTATACCCGAAAGACAGGCTTGTTTTGTTAAGACAGTATGAATTTTTCTTTAAAAATAAGCCTGCTTATTGTGTATATTTGTCGTATTCCTGCGATCAATCGTCAAACTCAAATTCCTCTTTGAATCTGTCTTTGAAAATTTCGAAAACAGCGTCAAGAATTTCTTCGCTTTCAACGCTTACATATACTTCGTCTTCTTCTGTTTCGCCGTCCTGAACTTCAAGAATAAGAACTTCGCCTTCGTCCTCATCTTCGTCTTCGATCTCGGGCAGAAGTACAACATACTCTTTGCCTTTGTACTCTATAAGATCGATAAACTCAAAGCTTATTTCTTCGCCGTCCTCATCTGTAAGTGTAATGAGATCGTCAAGCTCTTCGTTAAGGTTTTCTTCGCTCATAAAAACGTCCTTCTTTCTATTTGTGAAAATGTGATTGTCTTAGTATTATACAACAAAAGAATATTGTTGTCAATAGCAGGATAAACACATTAAAATATCTCCGCTATTCTATCTAACTGCTTTGCAATGTGTTTAAAATCAACATTCAAGTCAAGAGTGTATGCACCTATCTTATTTCCCGATATTGTCACCGGCTCCATATCGGGAAATATTTCGTTTTCTGTTTTAGCATACAGCAAAAGCCCCGAAACATTCCCGGTGTTCTGAATATCATAATTTTTAACATATGTAAAAATCTGATACAGATGCGCAGAACGCAAAGTTGATTTGTCATAATACTTTGCAAGCGATTGCCCGTAATACTTTGCGTCTATGATAAGGGTTTTATTGCCCCTTTGCAGTGTAATATCCGACTGCATTTTCGGAAGAAAATGTATTATCTCTTTTGTTGTATCCTCCTGCGATATATCCCACTTTATCTGAGACGCATTCGGTGAAAGCTCGCTGTGATGCTCTTTGTAATATGAAAGCACAAAACGCTCAAAAAGCTTTTCCATATTTTCATCTGAAAAAGACATCATTTTATAGCCGCCGTTCTCTGTTGTTTGCAGCATACCCGTTATAAGCAGATAACAGATATTCAACAGAAGCTCATAGCTTCTGTTATTTCGTCCGTATATAAGCTTGTTCCATTTTATATGCCGTATCTCGACAGTATCAACACTCGAAAAAAATACTATCAATTTCTTTAATTCGTTTTTTCTGACATTATCAACATTATCTGTATGCAAAAGCATTTGCATTGTCGTTTTGAGTATCTGATTGTATATATTGTTTTCGGAAAACTCGTCATAATTACACGAAAGCTTTTGTATTTTTTTCTGCTTTAGTCTGAGCGTATCGGCAAGCTCCACCTTTCCTCTGACAACTGCAATGTTATCTCTCACTGAAACATACTCACGATAAAGCCCTCTTTTAAGCTGAACAGAAACTCCCCTTGCAAGGATAGCCGCAAAAAGGTCTTCTGTTTTATCAAAGCTTTCGGCGGCAACTTTTTCGTAGTCCTCTTGTTTAAGTGCATGAAAAGCATACGAAAGCATATAATATATATTTTTGATAAATATGCCTTTATCGGTTCTCATTGTTATTCACCTGCAATAAGACTGCGAAATTCACTTATCCATTTATCTGCTGTTTTATCATCATCAAACCAATATTCTTCGATAAGCGGAATTATGTCATATTCTATCACGCCGCACACCCATTCATCATTAATGACATCTGTATTATTGGGAGCAAAATAGCTGTGACCTATCTCAAAGCCCTTGCCGAGAGATGTGTCTTTGCGAATTTCCCTATTCAGCTCTTTTATTTTATCAATAGTACGGAAATACAGATCGCACTCAACAGTGGCGGTAAAATCGGAAAAACCGTTATTTTCGGCATTTTCAAAAGCTGGCTTCATAGTGTAAAAGCTGAAACGTCTGCGCAAAGCATAGTCTATCATAGCAAGACTGCGGTCGGCTGTATTCATAAGCCCTATTA
>JAFOMO010000012.1 GCA_017418905.1 Clostridia bacterium
CCTCTGTGATCTCCGGGGTCGTTTCCGCCCAAAGATTTATAAGCGTCAATTACTTCATCGCTTGTATTATTCGTATAATGTATATTTTGTGTTTTTCCGTCACTGCCATAAGAGAAATATACAATATCGGTTTTACTGCTGAGAGGTGCTTTACCATTAGAGTTAAACTCGTATGTGGTATATTTACCGGTCCGGCCGTTGTCGCTCCAATCAGTCTTTTCAACACGCATAGGGAATCTTGTTGAAACAACATTGGTATAATCGTTGCTGCTGAAATACGGAGAATCAACACCGCCAACCATTTGAAGTGTTTTGCCGTCTGCCAATGCAGGTTCAACCAAGCCTAACACACTGCCCGAATAAAGCCCGGTTTTTTCTGCAAGAGCCTCCGAGTCGTTTGCAAAAACGCTGAAGTTTTTAAGTCCGTCTGCAAAGGTGTAAGGGCTTGTATGTTTTCCATCTATACATTCATTTCTCAAAAAGGCTTGTGTTCCGCTTGGAAGTGAATACATATCACCGCTTGAACTATACATATTACAGTCTATAAGCGTACCATAGGGGAAATCTGTAAATGTATGAGTAAAGCTGTCATCATCATGTGTACTCCAATGAGACGTAATGTTACCGAAATACAGAGGATATTTCCAACTCTTTGAAACAGCATAGTCGGAAAGATACTCGTTCCAAGCCTTATACGGAATCCTGTTTCTGTAATTTCTCGAAACTGTATAATCGGTCTTGAAATTTCTCCAGCCGTACATTAACTCGTCATCTGTAAGATAATCGTAGAATTTCGCCTCAACAGGGAAAAGCTCGACAAGGTTACTTCCCGAACCTATACCATAACCCGTTGAAGAAGCATCATTAGCCAGATTTTGGTAAGAAGCGGTCATAGCTGCTCCGCCTTTAAGCTGTCCGTTATCGCTTGGCAGCTTGCTTGCATCAGAATACCATCCGGGAGTACCTGTTACATTTCCTGCCGAATCACAGTTAGCATAAAAAATCTTACCGCTATCAACTGTCTGATCTCCTGTTTGTGTCTTAAGACCGTCTGACTCAGTCGGGAAGGTGTGTGTGTTGGTATAAACAACATCGTTTGCCATTCTCAGGCAATTAAATCCCGTACAGGTTTTTCCTTCCGGAACTTTAAGCACATAAAGATTATTATCGCCGTCATACACGTCAAGATACGCAAAAGCACCGGTCTCACCCGTTCCCCACCACCAGACAGCAGGTCTTGCGCCGCCTTGTATCCATTGCTTTTCTGTTTTTCCGTCGGCATTGAAATCAAAGTAAACAAACTGAGAAACACCCGTTGCACTTGCCTCTATTTTTGCGGTTTTGGCTATCATCACCATAGAGATCAAAATAAGAAACGACAGCAGCACAGCACAAACTCTTTCTCCTTTGCTGAATCGTGTTTCCTTGCTTTTGATTTTTAAAAGCATAAAAATTTCCATCCTTTCTTATATATTTTCTGCTGCCTTAAAGCTTCTGACAGAGCAAACAGGCAACAAATTTGTAACAACGGTAAAAAAATGTAACTCTACCGTCATTATGCTTTTAATTATATATTAATTGCTCTGATTTTGCAACCATCCTACTTGCACATTATCAGCAATATAAATTATTTCTATGTTTTTAACAAATTTTGAACAATGTTTTTGTTGCATTTTCCCGATTTAAACCGGTAGTAATTATTACTGTTTTTTATTTATTTTATACATAATTGAATAATAAAGCTCTTTTTCTTTTCGGTATTTACAATAATCATCATTATTCCGATCATCATACAGTTTTCATACATCAATTATGATAATGTTAATTCTTTGTCAATGATTTTTCTTTTTTCGATCACACATCGGTTCGCAGTCAAACTGTAATGTTAAAGCGAAAAAGGTATACTGTTTTTAATTTACCGCATAATTATTGTTACTTCAGAGCCGAAAAATATTACTGATTTGTAAACATTTAAAAGCTCTGCGATATATCATAGCTGTTCTCCAGATACAGCTCCAAAGCGGTAAGGTCTGTAAGCTCAAACAATGCGTTATGGTCAACATCAGCCGCAAGCAAAAATTCATTATCCGCAAAATTATTCCCGAACAGAATATTTGTCATATCGGTTTTATCTTTATCTGTGATCTTGCCGTCACCGCTTACATCTCCGAACACAATGATAATATACCTCTCGCCGCTGTTCCGGGAAACGGCTCTGATACCCGTACCGAGAATACCGCTTATTTTCAGGCTTCCCTCGGGAGTGTAGAATACATAATCACTGCCGTATAAACTGCGAAACTGAGCACACGTACATTCCTGCGGCAGTCCTGTGATATAAGAATATTCATCATTCTGCGGAGCGTCAATTTCTGCGTCACTTTGTATATCCGAGGTATTCGTATCAGTACAGGCAAACAGCTTTTCTATATCTTCGAGAGTATATACCGCAAGCCTTGTATCATCACCTTGTTCTGCCGTCATACACAAGTCATTATTTACACAAAAATATATGTTATCGCTTACAGGTACGATCTCTCTTTCTTCATTGCCGCAAACTGCCGTAAGAAAACCGTCTTTTACACCGAGATAATACTCACCTGATACAACAGAACCGTGAACGCACGCAAAGCCCGAGTACAAAAGAGTACCGTCATTATCGTATATATTGCCGCTTTCATCGGAGAAGCCGCCGTTTACGGGGTATACCTCAAGGCAAGTCACGGGAATTTCTTTAAGCTCACCGCCTCTGATAATGCAGACATTTTTATCCGTAACGCAGTAGATAATACTTCCGTCTTTATTGGGAACAAGGCTGAGAACGTCTGCGGCAGGTTCAAGCTTTTTTTCAAACATTAAATTGCTGTCGAAAACGTCAATATACCCGTTTTCAGCCGCATAAAGTCTGCCCTCACTGTCAAAAGCGATACTTGAAAATACAGTCTTGCTTTCAAGATTTACCATTTTACGGTAAAAGCAATTTTCAATACAGTCGTATACTTTCAACAGCAGGTCATACTCGTTTGATGTATCGTCCTGTTCGGCATAACCGAAAACAAACGTATTATTATTATACGTATAAACACATTCGCTCGCAGTAAAGCCTGTATTCACGGCAGTTGCTTCAAGATCGCTTGAAACAAGGCTTATAGTATAACAGCCCTCATCTGATGACAAAACAGCAAAGCCGCCGTCATACGGGTATACAGCGATAATACTGCCCAAATCGCATTGCAAAGAGTTTTCACAATCAACGCATATAGCCGTACTCCGGGCGAGTACGGCAAGCACAAATATAAAAATTATAATCCTTTTGATAACAAATAAATAATCATTTCCGTTCATTTTTATACTTTTCAGCCTGTGCGACTGCAAGAGCGTCACACCGTTCGTTTTCCGGGTGTCCTGCGTGACCCTTGACCCAAACGACAGTTACCTTGTGTACATCAAGAAGTGATAATATCTCTTCCCACAACTCTACATTAAGGGCAGGCTTTTTGTCGCTTTTTATCCAGTTGTTCGCCTTCCACTTTTTAGCCCAGCCCTTTGCAATGCCGTTGCATACATACTGTGAATCGCTGTAAAGCGTTACCTCACACGGTTCTTTAAGGCATTTCAAGCCTTCGATCACTGCGGACATCTCCATTTTATTGTTGGTAGTATCAGCGTTGCCGCCGCTTATTTCTTTTTCTTGCGTACCATAGCGCAGAATAGCTCCCCAGCCACCCGGACCGGGATTATGCTTGCACGCACCGTCTGTAAACAATTCAACCTTTTTCATTCTATTATCCCGAACAAATAATTATTTTAAAAAGCCTCTGAGCTTCAGATAGTCATATATCATAACAACAGTTTCGTCAATACCAAGCTTTGAACTGTCGATAGTGAGATCGTGAGAGTCTGCCTTGCCCCATTTTTTGTCAAGCGAGTAATAGTTATAGAAAGATGCTCTTTTTTTGTCGATCTTGATTATTCTGTCTTTAGCTTTATCCTTAGGCAGCTCGTCACGCTCCATAACACGAGCGATCTTAGCGTCCATACCTGCATGGATAAAGACGGTAACAAGGTTCTCATAATCACTGAGTATAGTATCTGCGCATCTGCCTATGATAACACACGACTCTGTGTTAGCTATTTTTCTGATAGTATCCACCTGAGCTTGATATACCTTCTGATTTATGGGCATTTCTGTAAATGACATAGGGTAAGCGTCCATAGCAAGCGAGAAAAGGAAGCTCTTTGAGGGCATTTCGTCATAATAATTGATAAGATCCTCCGACATACCGCTGTCTTTTGCGATCTTTGTAAGCAGCTCTTTATCGTAAAAGCTTATATCAAGCTTTTTGGCAAGCTTTCTGCCTATCTCGTGACCGCCGCTGCCGTATTGACGGCTGATAGCTACCACAAACTTTTTACTCATAAAAACACCTCATTTTCAGTAATATATATATTATCATAACACAAAATTTTATTCTGTTCAACACTTTTTTTAAAATAATATACAAATATCGACAGAGAAATTCTCTGCCGATAATACTACATAGTATTATTATGTGACGAATAAGTTTTAAGTATTTGTCGTGCCGCCTCGATCTTAGATATACGCATATCCATAGCCTGCTTTTCGATATATCTGTGCGCACGTTCTTCTCCGAGAGAGAGATACTGCATTAAAAGCAGCTTTGCTCGGTTTATGATTTTTGATTCTTCCAAAGAAGATTTAAGACGCTCATTTTCTTTTGAAAGACCTGCGTATCTTTTTTTTGCGGCATAAACAACACCGATACACTGTCTGAAAAGCATTTTATTTATCGGTTTAGGTACTATTACAACGCCGTAATCAATGACCTTGCTGCCTATTTCAGCAGTTTTATCAGATTGAACTATCATAATTACACCGCAAACCGTTTCTTTGCTTATATCAATAGCCGCCTGCACACCGTCCGCATCGGGTAAGGGTGAATTTATAACAATAATATCATACTTCAAATCATCTGCATATTCAACTGCGCTTTCGCAGGAATACACAGTTTCACCAACAATACAATCATTTTCTGCCAACAGCGAGGTTAGCACCTCAACAGCCGAACCCGGCTTTGTCACCAATAGTACATTACTGCTCATAATTAAATCACCCCTCTATTTACAATGTGCAATGGAGACCGTGCAAAAACCAACAAATAAGTTTTCGGTCAAGCCTTTTTCAAAAGGCTTGCAGGGGTGTGGGGACAGCGTCCCCACAATCGCCGCAGGCGTACTCCAGCCCTTTTAGGGGTGAATTTCAAAAACAGTCCTGCGGACTGTTTTTGAAAGAGGGGCATTGTGGCAGAAAATGCCCCTTACTTCCGCCTAAAGCCAAACTTTCCCCGCCGCTCCAAGGCGGCGCACTAAGGCTTGAATTAAATCAACACTACTTTTTGCAC
>JAFOMO010000100.1 GCA_017418905.1 Clostridia bacterium
CTCAGTATAGTATTCGACTTCGGAGAAACAAAAGGTTCTTCGTGAATATCAAGTCCTACTCCGTGACCTGTCGAATGTCTGAAATACTCGCCGTATCCTGCCTTTTCTATAATATCTCTTGCGGTCTTGTCGATTTCACACGCAGTCACTCCTGCTTTTACACGGGAAAGCGCCTGCATTTGCGCATTATACACAATATCGTATATTTCTTTTTGGTACTCGCTTATCTCCCCTACCGCAATAGTTCTTGTCATATCGCTGTGATAGCCGTCATACAATGCACCTATATCGAATGTAACGAGATCGCCCGTTTGTACTATATCGTCACCGGGTACGCCGTGAGGCATTGAAGTTTTTTTGCCCGTGATCGTGATAAGGTCAAAAGAGATACCGCTTGCACCCTTTTTTCTCATCAAAAATTCAAGCTCAAAAGCAAGCTTTCGTTCACTCACGCCCGGCTTTACGATATTGAGCAGCTCCAGGTATGATTCCTCTGTGATTTTCTGAGCGGTTTTCATTCTCTCTATTTCTTCGGGAGTTTTGATTATACGCATATCTCTGAGAGTACAATCAAGAATATCATTTGTTACCATAGTACAGCCGTACTGCTCCATAGACTGTTTATATCTCTGCATTGTTTTAACTGTCATTTGGGACGTTTCAAATAATACCTCGCAAACTCCGTGTTTTTGTAATATTTCTTTCACAGAATCAAGCAGCTTTGAATACACAACTGCTTTACAGCCCGTGACCTGCTTCCGAGCCGCCTCACCGTATCTGAAATCAACTAAAAAATACACCTCGCCTGCGGTAACAAGCAAAACTCCCTCACTGTTGGCAAAATCCGTAAGATAGCGGATATTTGTTTCGCTTGTTATAAGTGCGCCTTGCTTTTTGTTTGCACACAGCCTTGATGACAGTCTTTTGAACAGGACATATTTTTTCAGCTTATACAGCTCGTCATTATTTCGTACCATTCTACATACCTCACAGAATATCATTCAGGGCATAAAGTGCGAGTTTATAGCTGTATTTTCCGAAGCCGCTTATCTGTCCCCTGCAAACTGCGCCTATTACGGTTTTATGCCTGAACTCTTCTCTTGCGTGAATGTTAGACATATGCACCTCAATTGTCGGCACAGACGGTACACAAGCTATTGCGTCACGAATAGCATAACTGTAATGAGTGTATGCGCCTGCGTTGATTATAATTCCGTCTTTACTGCCCAAAGCCGAATGAATTTTACTTATAATATCGCCCTCGCAGTTAGACTGAAATATCTCAATATCCATATCAAGCTGTGAAGCCCAATTTTTTATATCGGTATTTATCGTTTCGGCAGTTTCTTCTCCGTATACATTTTTTTCTCTTAGTCCTACCATGTTCAGATTTGGACCAAAAATCAACAATACTCTTTTCATCTATAATACCCCCTTGTTTTTTAGTTTTGAGAGTTCAGAGTATAAAGTTGAAAGTGGAAAGTGGAAAGTGGAAATTTGATAATTCAGTTTCCTGTTTCAATGCTTATCTCGTTAAACTTCTTCAAGAGATCGTCAACACTGCAATTTTTCTTTTCCTCGTCTTTTATGTCAACGATACATTTTCCCTCGTGCATCACTATGAGCCGTGTGCCGTATTCTACCGCAAAGCGTAAATTATGAGTTACCATTAATGTTGTAATATTATTCTTCTTTATAAATTTATCGGTAAGACGCATTACCATTTCGGACGATTTCGGGTCAAGCGCCGCTGTATGCTCGTCGAGTACAAGAAAATCTATATCTGTCATATTTGCGATAACTAACGCAAGTGCCTGCCTTTGTCCGCCGCTTAAGCTTCCCACGGGTACATTCATTCTGTTTTCAAGTCCTAAGCCACATTCCTCTACAAGACTTCTGTAATAGTCTGCCCTCTTTTTGTTTACGCCTGCGGTCAAGCCGAAATGCTTGTTTTTGTTGTCGGCAAGCGACATATTTTCTGTTATACTCAAATTCGGGCAAGTGCCTATTCTCGGCTCTTGAAATACTCTGCCCATATATTTTGAGCGTTTGTACTCCGATAGCTTTGTAATATCCTTGCCGTCAAAGTATATCTTCCCCGAATCGGGCGGAAGTGATCCGCATATCATATTGAGCATTGTTGTTTTTCCGCTTCCGTTTGAACCTATTACCGATACAAATTCGCCCTTGCTTATTGTAAGGTTAAATTCGTTAAAAAGCCTGCATTCGTCAACCGTTCCTGCGTTAAAGGTCTTATTTATATTTTCAAGCCTCAGCATTTTTCTTACCGCCTTTCAGCTTAACCTTTTCGCTTATTACAAGAGCAAAAACAAACAGCACTACCATTAAAAGCTTGTTGTAGTCCGAAGGAAGTCCCAAAGACACCGCAATTTGCAGACACGCTTTATATATTATAGTACCAAATATTACCATAGTTGTACTCTTCATAAATTTAAGCTTTCCGAATAGTGTAAGTCCGATTATTACGCTCGACAGTCCGAAAACTACCATACCGGTACCCATAGTTGTGTTGGCAGTTTCGTTTGCCTGCGCTATTACCGCCCCCGATAAAGCCGCCAATGCATTTCCAAGAGCCAATCCGAGTATTTTCATTTTGCCCGGGTCTTTTGCAAGCATTACCACAAACTGCTCGTTAGCACCCGTGGCACGCAAAAGCATTCCGTTTTTTGTTTTCAGATATAGGTCTATCGCTATTTTTACTATTATCACTATCACCGCAAGCATTATAAGCTTTCTTACCGTAAGAGTACCCATAGACTGCGGTATCATCTGCGCAAGCTTGCCTGTGAATATCGTGTCCTCACCGAATACGGATACTATCGACTGTCCGTTAGTGCCTATCTTTGCTATTATCAGATTTACCGAGAGCAAAGACGTAAAGACGAGTATACCGCATAACAAAGGACGAATTTTAAGTACAACGTGAAGAAGTCCCGTAATACAGCCTGCCGCCGCACCTGCGAAAAATGCGGCGATAAGGCTTACCCACGGATTACAGCCGTGAAGTATGAGTACTGCGGAAAGTATTGCGCCGAGCGGCATTGTACCGTCAACACTAAGATCGGGAAAGTCAAGTATGCTGTATGTGAGGTATACGCCCATTGCAAGAACAGCGTACTTTGCGCCCTCTTCAAGTATTATCTTGATTATACCTATCGTTTCCATAGTATTATATTATTCTGCTGTTGTAACCTTTTCGGCGTCTGCATAAGCCTGCGGAATTTCAAGACCAAGCTCTGCGGCAACGTCTGTGTTAAATACGGGTGTACTCTCGCTTACTATAAGTACGGGAGTTTCAGCGGCATTTGCACCGTTAAGAATTTTTACTGCAAGACCGCCTGTAAGCTCGCCTAATGCTGCATAGTCGATAGAAGCGGCGGCAAGACAGCCCTTCTTTACCTGCTCGATCTCTGAACCGTATACGGGAATATTTGCAGCTTTTGCCTGCTCTAAGAGTACAGACATATTATCAACTACATTGTTGTCTGTAAGATTTGTAACAGCGTCAACCTGCGGAATAAGTGCGGCTGCTGCGGCAGGAAGATCGGCAGCCTCGTTAATGCCCTGATCTACAAGCTCTATTCCGTTGTTCTCACATTCTTCTCTGAGCTGCGCAAGCTGTGAAAGAGAGTTAGGCTCTGTTGTTGTGTACAAAACTCCAAGATGTGTAAGCTCGGGCTGAACGGCTTTGATTATCTCTATCTGTGAGGGAATATCGAAAGCGTCGGAAGAGCCTGTGCAGTTATTGCCGGGTACATCAATAGATTCAACAAGCTTTGCGGCAACAGGGTCTGATACTGCGCAGAATACAACAGGAATATTTACAGACGCATTTCTTACTGCCGAGTAAGCGGCTGTTGCGGCAGGAGTTGCAATTGCTATTATAAGATCGTACTCGCCGGTTGAAGCCATACGAGCGGCATAACCCTGACAATCGTCAACGGGAGAAGCGGCTGAACCGATCTGTACGTCATAATTGATGTGGTTTTCGTCAAGAGCTGTTTTTATTCCTGTGCAGCAATTGTCAAGTGATGAGTGCGGCATAAACTGAATAATACCGACCTTGAACTCTTTCGGAGCGTCTGCCGTTGCAGCGTCTGCGAGTGAATTGTTGTTCTGTGAAGCAGGCTTTGAGTTTGTATTGCCGCAGCCCGACAAAACAAGCGATAATACAAGCGCAAGACACATAACTAATGCTAATACCTTTGAATACTTTTTCATTTCTCTTTACCTCTTTTATATTATTTATAATACGGTATAATACCGTAATATACAAAAAAACCTGCCCCATAAAATATGGGACAGGGATCAATCCTGCGGTACCACCCAAATTCGCATAAATATGCGCCCTCAAAACGTACATAATAATACGTCTGTAATATAACGGTTACTCCCGTCTTACCTACTATGTATAATACTTTTCGGCTCGCCCTCAAAAGTCCATTCGCATAAACCGCTGTTATCGACATTCCACCGCCGCCGACTCTCTGCTAACGTCATTTTATGTTACTACTCTTTCTCATAGGTTTATTGGTAATTTATTTTTATAATTGAAGTGTATCACAGCTTTTGAAAAATGTCAAGAGCTTTTTCAAAAAAAACGGCGGTGCAATGCACCGCCTGAAAATTCAAGTAATACTAAATTACTTAATCTCAACCTCAGCCTTAACCTCTTCGAGTTTAGCCTTGATAGCCTCAGCGTCGTCCTTAGATACAGCCTCTTTAAGTGTTTTGGGAGCACCGTCAACAACTGCCTTAGCCTCTTTCAAGCCAAGACCTGTGATCTCACGAACAACCTTGATAACCTTGATCTTCTCAGGGCCGGCAGCCTTAAGAATAACGTCGAACTCTGTCTTCTCAGCAGCCTCAGCAGCAGCCTCTGTGGGAGCAGCAACTGCAACAGCAGCAGCAGCGGATACGCCGAACTCTTCCTCAATTGCGTGTACAAGCTCTGACAATTCAAGAACTGTGAGAGTTTTAACTGTGTCTATAATAGCAGTAATCTTTTCAGATGCCATGGTAAATTACCTCCAAATATTTTTATATTATTTTTTATGTTTGCAAAGGCTTTACTGAATTATGCCTCAGCAGCTTCACCGCCTGCGGCCTTTTTTGCGAGTGTCTCTTCAACACCGCCGTTATCAACAATAGCCTGCAATACACGAGCAAGACTTGCGATAGGAGCGTTGAATGCGTTGCAAACTGTGGCAAGAAGAATTTCTCTGCTGGGCAGCTTTGCAAGGCTTGAGATCGTATCAAGACTGATTACAGCACCATCCAGGTAACCGCTCTTGATCTCGAAATCTTTGTTTTTATCTGCAAACTTTGAAAGTATTCTCGCAGCAGCAACGTGATCTTCAGCACTTGTTGCAATAGCTGTTGTACCCTCTAATACAGCCTTGAGATCGCTCAAGCCTGCGTTATCGGCAGCGCGTGAAAGCAATGTGTTCTTAACTACTGTATACTGAACGCCTGCCTCACGGAGATCCTTTCTAAGCATTGTATCGTCGGCAACATTGATACCCTTATAGTTTACAACTACACCTGCAACGGAGTTCTGCAAACGATCTGTAAGAGCAGCAACAACTGCCATCTTTTCTTCAAGAACCTTCTGACTTGGCAAATGGATTCACCTCCGAATTTTTATAACAACAATAACAGCCTTTCCCGCAAACGCAAGAAAGGCTCAATTTATAACACACAATTATATTATAACTTTAAGCACTTCCTCGGCAGGCGGAAAACTGTTATCCTTTATATGCATTATAAATGCATACCTGCTGTCTCTGGAACAGCTATATTATTGTAACACAAGACTTATCAAATGTCAAGCATTAAATTTAATTAACCCTGGAATTTGCTCGGGTTGATCTTTACGGACGGACCCATAGTTGATGCAACTGCGCATGACTTTACATACTGACCCTTAGCGGCAGCAGGCTTAGCCTTAACGATTGCACCCATGAGTGTGTCAAAGTTCTCTTTGAGCTTATCTGAGCCGAAAGATACCTTGCCGATCGGGCAGTGAATGATGTTTGTCTTATCAAGACGATACTCGATCTTACCTGCTTTAGCCTCTTTGATAGCCTTAGCAATGTCGGGGGTTACTGTGCCTGCCTTCGGGTTAGGCATCAAGCCGCGGGGGCCGAGGATCTTACCTAAACGGCCTACAAGACCCATGCAGTCGGGTGTTGTGATGAGAACATCGAAGTCCATCCAGCCTTCCTGCTGAATCTTCTGTGTCATATCCTCTGCGCCTACAAAGTCTGCGCCTGCCTCTTGAGCGATCTTTTGGTTGTCGTTCTTACAGATAGCAAGAACTCTTACCTTTTTGCCTGTACCGTTTGGAAGTACGATTGCACCTCTTACCTGCTGATCTGCGTGTCTGCCGTCAACACCAAGCTTTACGTGAACTTCAACAGTTTCGTCAAACTTAGCTGTTGCAGTGCCGACAACGGTATCAAAGGCTTCGTCTATTTCATAAAATTTTGTTCTGTCGATCTTTTTTGAACTATCGATATATTTCTTACCGTGTTTCATTAGTTATCCTCCCTGTAGAGTGGTAATTGCGGATTTTGTCCTCCCACCCGGGTTTAGTCAGTTATCAATCTACGACTACAACACCCATGCTGCGTGCTGTACCCGCTATCATGCTCATTGCAGATTCGATGTCGGATGCATTGAGATCCTTCATTTTCTGCTCGGCAATCTTTCTGACCTGCTCACGGGTAATATTTGCTACTTTAGTCTTATTCGGAACACCTGAACCGCTGTTGATGTTGCAAGCCTTCTTGATAAGTACGGCTGCCGGCGGTGTCTTTGTGATGAAAGAGAAAGTACGATCGGCATATACCGTAATAACTACGGGAATAATCATGCCAACGTCGTTCTTTGTGCGCTCGTTAAATTCCTTTGTGAACGCCATAATGTTAACACCGTGCTGACCTAATGCAGGACCAACCGGCGGTGCCGGTGTTGCTTTACCGGCAGGTATCTGGAGCTTAATAAAGCCTGTTACCTTTTGAGCCATTGTAATTTGCACCTCCAAAAATAGTGGTATAGCGGAATGTTAAA